>NZ_JBFAAX010000015.1:0-40716 GCF_040639995.1 Actinosynnema sp. NPDC023658
GCGGTCCTCCAGCAGGCCGGCCGCCGCCACCACCCCGGCCAGCGCCGCGTCGAGCGGTGCGGAGTCGGGTGGTGCGGCCAGGATCGCGTCGCACGCCACCCGCTCCAGGGCCTTCGACCCGTCGAACAGGACTTCCCGCTTGTCCGCGAAGTGCCGGAAGAAGGTCCGCTCGGTCACGCCGGCGCGTTCGGCGATGTCGCCCGCGGTCGTCTGCTCGAAGCCCCGCTCGGCGAAGAGCTCCGTCGCGGCGCGGACCATCCGCCCGCGGGCGTCGGGCTCCCAGCGACTCATGCGCCCGAGTCTAGTGATGACAGCCTCTGACATCGCCTGGTACGGTCGATGTCAGTCACTGACATGAACTAGTGGAGGAAGTCCCCCCATGCGCGTCTTCGTCACCGGTGCCTCCGGCTGGATCGGCTCGGCCGTCACCGACGAACTGCTCGCCCACGGGTACGAGGTCGTCGGCCTCGCCCGCTCCGCCGAGTCGGCCGAGGCCCTCACCGCCAAGGGCGCCACCGCCCACCGGGGCGACCTCGACGACCCCGACGGCCTGGCCTCGGCCGCCGCGTCCGCCGACGGCGTCGTCCACCTGGCCTTCAAGCACGACTTCTCCGACTACGCCGCCGCCGGGCGCACCGAGCACGCCGCCGTCCGCCGCGTGCTCGACGCGCTGCGCGGCAGCGACCGGCCGTTCCTGATCGCCTCCGGCCTCGCGTCCCACGTCACCGGGCGGCCGGTGACCGAGCAGGACGTGTCACCGCACCACGGCCCCGACTCGATGCGCGGCGGTGGCGAGAACCTCGCCCTGGAGTACGCCGAGCACGGGGTCCGGTCGGTGGCGCTGCGCTTCGCCGCGTCCGTGCACGGCATGAGCGACCCCGGCTTCGTCGCGGTGCTGACCGCGACGGCGAAGGAGCGCGGCGCGGCCGGTTACGTCGGTGACGGCGCCAACCGCTGGCCGGCCGTCCACCGCTCGGACGCCGCGCGGCTGGTCCGGCTCGCGCTGGAGAAGGCGCCGGCGGGCTCACGGGTGCACGCGGTGGCCGAGGAGGGCCTGCCGACCCGCGACATCGCCGCCGCCATCGGTGATCACCTCGGCCTGCACACCGCCTCGGTCGCGCCGGAGGACGCCGAGGCCCACTTCGGCTGGATGGCGCGCTTCATCGGCATGGACATCACCGCGTCGGCGGCCCACACCCGCGACCTGCTCGGCTGGACGCCGACGGGCCCGACCCTCTACGCGGACATCGCCGCCGGCGCCTACCGGCTGCCCGGCTGAGCACCGCCGCGGCGACCGCTCACCCCACCGCGGGCCGCTCGTCGACCGGCGCGTCGGCGGTGCGGCGGAGGGTCTCACCGATCGCCAGGATGGACAGGGCGCTGACCACCGCGCCCACGATCAGGTAGAGCGAGATCGGCCACGAGTCGTGCGTCGGCGTGAGGCCCAGCAGCCACGTCGCCACCACCGGCGAGAGCCCGCCGCCCAGCACGGCGCCGAGCTGGTAGCTCAACGACACCCCGCTGTACCGCACGCGGGTGCCGAACAGCTCGGCGTAGTAGGCGGGCATCGGGCCGAACACCGCCGCCGACCCGCCGAACGCCACCACCAGCGCGAGCACCACCAGCCCCGGCGACCGCGTCTCCAGCAGCCAGAACAGCGGGAACGCGAACACGCCGAGGAACACCGCACCGCCGAGCATCACCGGCAACCGGCCGACCCGGTCCGACAGCCGCGCGAACACCAGGATCGCCACCGCCTGGGCGAACGCCCCGATCAGCCCCGCGTTCAGCAGCGTGCCCCGGGCCATCCCCAGCTGCCTGGTCCCGTACGACACGACGAAGGTCGCCACCACGAAGATGAACATGTTGAACCCGAGGTTCACCCCGGCGCCCAGCAACACCTTCCGCCACGACTGCCGCAGCACCACGGCCACCGGCAGCCGCACCGCGCCCGACGCCTCCCGCACCTCGCGGAACACCGGGCTCTCCTCGACCGACAGCCGCACGTAGAGGCCGACGCCCACCAGGACCAGGCTGAACAGGAACGGCACCCGCCAGCCCCAGGAGAGGAACGCGTCGCCGGACACCGCGGTCGACGCCGCCATCACGCCGTTGGCCAGCAGCAGCCCGACCGGCGAGCCGAGGAACGTCCAGCTGCCGTACCACCCGGTGCGCCCCGGCGGCGCGTGCTCGACCGCCATCAGCGTCGCGCCGCCCTGCTCGCCGCCCAGGAAGAACCCCTGCACCACCCGCAGCAGCACGAGCAGCAGCGGCGCGGCCAGCCCGGCGGAGCCGTAGGTCGGCAGCAGCCCGATCGCCGCCGTGCACAGGCCGGTCGCGGTCAACGTCAGCACCAGCATCGACCGGCGGCCGACGCGGTCACCGAAGTGGCCGATCACCACCCCGCCCAGCGGTCGGGCCAGGAACCCCGCGCCGAACGTGGCGAAGGCCAGCAGCGTGCCGATCCGCGGGTCGAACGACGGGAAGAACAGCTTGTCGAACACCAGCGCCGACGCGGTGCCGTAGAGCAGGAAGTCGTACAACTCCACCGCGTTGCCCGCGGAACTGGCGAGCGCCACCCTGCGCACCTCGGAAGCCATCCGCCCACCCTGGCCCGCCGGCCCGAGGAGCCCACCTCGACAGTGACCCAGATCACAATCCCGACCTGCGGAACCTCGTCGTCACCGGTCTCCGCCGCCGCGCCGGCCCGGTCGACCACCCCGGCGCGGCCCTGGTCGTCGACCTCCCGACGGGGACCACACGATCCGGTGAGTTCCCTGGAGACGGCGGTGCCGGGCGGTCAGGCTGGGACCATGCCAGCACTTCCGTTGATCGCGGCGTTGGCCGCGATGATCCCGCCCTTCGTCTCACCCGAGTCGAGCTACGTGCTCAGCGTGCAGCGGGGGGAGGCGTTCCAGATCGCCCCGCTGACGTGCGAGCCGACCGGCGGCCTGCACCCCAGGGCCGAGCAGGCCTGCCTCGCGCTGTCCGATGTGGACGGCGAGATCGCCGGCCTGGCGACCGGCGAGGCCCTGTGCACGCTCGAGTACGCCCCGATCCGGGTCAAGGCCTCCGGCAGGTGGCGCGGTGAGACCCGGGAGTTCGAGGCGGAGTTCCCCAACCAGTGCGTGATGCTCGCGGAGACGGGCCCGGTGTTCGACCTCTGACGCAGCACGGGGTCGCGGCGCACCCGTGGAGGGGCCCGCGACACCGCCGCCGAAGTCGTGGCCCCTCCCGGGGTTCTGCCGAGGTCCTCGGACCTCTCAGGCGACCGTAGGGACTCCGGGACCCGACCGTCAACTTTCTTCACATTCATGAAATGAGGCCGTCACAGGGCTCTGCGCACACCAGCCCGCGATGAGACGCGGCCTGGGCCATCCGAGTGATCGGATCTCTCGAAACAGCACGCACCGTCTCAGGCAGCCCCCTCTATCCTCCGCGCGAACGCTTGGGGGAAGACGTATGGGTGATTTCGTGCTGTACACGGTCGGCATCCCGCTGACGTTCGTGTCGTTGGTGCTGGGCATGGCGCTGGCCGCCCGGCGCATCCTCGGGATGCGCGTCGGGCTGCTGCGCACCGCGGTCGCGTGCCTGCTCGGCCTGTCGATGTCCAAGGCCGCGCTGAGCGCCATGCCCGGCCCGGACACCGCGCCGTCGCTGGCCACCGTGCAGATCGGCATCTCGCTGCTGCTGATGATCGCGCTGCTCACGTTCGCCGAGATCGTCGTGCCGACCGGGTCGATCCCGCCGCCCACCGAGTGGTGGCGCGCGCTGCGCGGCCGGGTCACCCGCGCCCGCCGGTACTCCCGGATCACCGCGATCGCGTTCCGGCACGGCCTGGGCCCGTACCTGCGCGGCCGGGAGCGCACCGACACCCGGCTCGCGCGGTCGTTGCGGCTGGCGCTGGAGGAGGGCGGGATCACCTTCGTCAAGCTCGGCCAGGTGCTGTCCACCCGGCCGGACCTCATGCCGCCGGACGTGGTGGACGAGCTGACCTCGTTGCAGGACATGGTGCCCGCCGCGCCGTGGCCCGCGGTGCGGGAGGTGCTGGTGGCCGAGCTGGGGCAGCCGCCGGAGGAGGTGTTCGCCGAGTTCGACGAGCGGCCGATCGCCGCCGCGTCCGTGGCGCAGGTGCACCGGGCCCGGCTGAAGTCCGGCGAGGACGTGGTGGTGAAGGTCCAGCGGCCGGGCGTGCGCCGGGTGGCCGAGGGCGACCTGGACATCGTGAACCGGCTCGCGTCGACGTTGCACCACAGGACGCGGTGGGGCAAGGCGATCGGCGTGCGCGACCTGGCCGCCGGGTTCTCCGCCGCGTTGCGCGAGGAGCTGGACTTCCGGGTCGAGGCGCGCAACCTGGCGGCCGTGCGCGCGGCGTCCGCGGACACCGACGTGGTGCTGCCCGCCGTGCACGCCGACCTCTGCACGGCGCGCGTGCTGGTGATGCAGCGGCTGGAGGGCGTGCCCGTGCGGTCGGCGGCGCTGGAGTCGGTGGACCGCGACGCGCTGGCCCGGGCCCTGCTGGACGCCCTGCTGCGCCAGGTGATGGTCAACGGCGTCTTCCACGCCGACCCGCACCCCGGCAACATCATGCTGCTGCACGACGGCAGGCTCGGCATGCTGGACTTCGGCTCGGTCGGCCGCATCGACGCGCAGCTCCGGTCCGCGCTGGGCAAGCTGCTGCTCGCCGTCGACCGCGGTGACCCGGCGAGCCTGCGGGACGCGCTGCTGGAGCTGGTGACCAGGCCGGACGAGATCGACGAGCAGCAGCTGGAGCGCGCGCTCGGGCAGTTCATGGCGCGGCACCTGAGCACCGGGATGCGGCCGGACGTGGGGATGTTCGGCGACCTGTTCAAGGTGGTCTACCAGTACGGGCTGAGCATCCCGCCGGAGATCGCCGCGGTGTTCCGGGCGCTGGCGACGGTGGAGGGGACGCTGAGCGCGCTGTCGCCGGGGTTCAACATCGTGGCCGAGTCGCGGGCGTTCGCGGACCAGCAGTTCAGCGCGCACCTCACGCCGGAGTCGCTGCGGCGCACGGTCACCGAGGAGCTGCACTCGATGCTGCCCATGCTGCGCCGCCTGCCCCGGCGGGCGGACCGGATCTCCAGCGCGTTGGAGCAGGGGCGGCTGGGGGTGGGCGTGCGGCTGTTCGCGGACGACCGGGACCGGCAGTTCATCGTCTCGCTGCTGCACCAGGTGATGCTGACCGTGCTGGGTGCGACGGCGGGCGTGATGGCGGTGCTGCTGCTGGGGGCCGAAGGAGGACCGGAGGTGGGTCCGGGCCTCACGCTGTTCCAGGTGCTCGGCTACAACCTGCTGGTCATCAGCGTCCTGCTGGGGCTGCGGGTGGTGGTGACCATCTTCCGGCCCCGGGGCTGAGCTTCCGGTTTTCCGGTCGACGGGCGGGTTTTGCGGTTGACGGGTCGGGTTCGCGCCGCACACTGGGTCGCATGGCCCACTTACCGGGGGACCTGGCGGAGGCGCGGCGTCGGGCGCGGTCGGACCGGCACGCCTACGCGTTCCCGCTGCTGTTCTTCGGGATCGCGTCGTTCCTGTCGGTGCCGCTGTACGCGCCGTCCTCGCCCGCGCCGCGCCTGGTCGTGCGGCAGGTGGAGTACAACCCGCTGTCCGTGCTCGGCGCGCACCCGGAGGTCCGGCACCCGTTGCTGCTGGGCCTGTACTGGCTGGTCGTGCTCGTGGTGGGGGCGGCGGCGACGGTCCGGTGGTACCGCGGGCGCGGCGCGCGGGTGGGCATCGACACGTCGACCATGGGCTACCTCGGCGCGGTGGCGATCGGCCTGAGCGCGCCGCTGGTCGCGATGGGTCTGCTCCGGCTGCTGCCGATGACGTCGATCGGCGTGGTGACCCCGGAGTCCGGCACCGGCGCGGGCCTGATCGTGCTGGCGGTGGCGACCGTGCTGTGGCGGGTGCGCGCGCCCCTGCCGCTGACGCTGGTGGCGGCCGTGGTCGGGACCGCGCTGCTGCAACTCGCGCACAGCGCGTTCGGGCAGTTCATCGCCATCGGCCTCGGCCTGGTGGTGCTGGCGGCGCTGGAGCGCAGCACCACGTTCACCACGATCGTGGCGGCGTACGTGGTGACGCTGTGCCTGACCGGCGTGTTCGCCCCGCTGAGCCTCGTGCCCGCGACCACGCTGACGATGGCGATGGCGACGATCGTGCTGCCACCGGGATTCGTGCTCGTCCTCGGCGGTCTGGCGGGCTTGCGGCGCGGCTGAGCACCCGACCGCGTCGTCGGACGACGTGGTCCGGCCGGCCCATCGCCGTGCTGGGGCTGGCCGGGCCGGTCGCTCGCGGAGGTAGCGGCGGCGCGGGCGCCGGTGGAGCGGCACGTAGCCTCGCAGCCATGAGCATCCACGACATCCCGCTGCGCACGCTGTCCGGTGAGCCGTCCAGCCTGGGCGCGGTGGCGGGCAAGGCGTTGCTGGTGGTGAACGTCGCCTCGAAGTGCGGGCTGACCCCGCAGTACCAGGGCTTGGAGCGGCTGCACGAGCGGTACGCGGACCGAGGGTTCTCCGTGGTCGGGTTCCCGTGCAACCAGTTCGCCGGGCAGGAGCCGGGCACGGCGGAGGAGATCGCGACCTTCTGCTCCACCACGTACGGTGTCACGTTCCCGCTGTTCGAGAAGATCGACGTGAATGGTCCGTCCCGGCACCCGCTGTACGAGGAGCTGACGGCGTTCGCGGACGCCGATGGCGCGGCCGGCGACGTCCAGTGGAACTTCGAGAAGTTCCTGGTGGCCCCGTCGGGCGAGGTGATCGCCCGCTTCCGCCCGCGCACCGAGCCGGAGGACGAGTCGATCGTGAAGGCGATCGAGTCCGTGCTCCCGTAGCACCACCGCCGACCGGGACGCGGGAGGCGGCACACAGCGACCACCTCCCGCGTCCGGGTCAGCACTCGATGACGTTCACCGCGAGCCCGCCGCGGGCGGTTTCCTTGTACTTCACCTTCATGTCCTTGCCGGTCTCGCGCATGGTCTTGATGACCTTGTCCAGCGACACGAAGTGCGAACCGTCGCCGCGCAACGCCATCCGCGCCGCGGTGATGGCCTTGATCGACGCCAGCGCGTTGCGCTCGATGCACGGGATCTGCACCAGTCCGCCGATCGGGTCGCAGGTCAGCCCGAGGTTGTGCTCCATGGCGATCTCGGCCGCGTTCTCGACCTGCTCGGGTGTGCCGCCCAGCACCTCGGCCAGCCCTCCCGCCGCCATCGAGCACGCCGAGCCCACCTCGCCCTGGCAGCCCACCTCGGCGCCCGAGATCGACGCGTTCTCCTTGAACAGCACGCCGACCGCACCGGCCGTGAGCAGGAACCGCACCACGCCGTCGTCGGACGCGCCCGGCACGAACCGGGTGTAGTAGTGCAGCACCGCGGGCACGATGCCGGCCGCCCCGTTGGTCGGCGCGGTCACCACGCGACCACCCGCGGCGTTCTCCTCGTTCACCGCCAGCGCGAACAGCGTCACCCAGTCCATCACCCGCAACGGGTCCGTGGCGTAGTGCTCGGCGGCCATCGTGCGGCGCATCTCCGCCGCACGCCGCCGGACCTTCAACCCGCCCGGCAGCACACCGGACTCCGTGCAGCCGCGCTCGACGCACTCCTGCATGACGGCCCAGATGTGCAGCAGGCCCGCCCGCACCTCCGCCTCGTCCCGCCACGACAGCTCGTTGGCCAGCATGACCTCGCTGATCGACAGCCCGGTCTCCCGGCACCGCGCCAGCAGCTCGTCACCGGTGCGGAACGGGTGCGCGACCGGCGTCTCGTCGGCCTTGATCCGGTCGGTGCCGGTGGCGTTCTCGTCCACCACGAACCCGCCGCCGACCGAGTAGTACACCGCCGAGTCGACCACGGCGTCACCCGAGCGGGCGGTGAAGCTCATCCCGTTGGGGTGCAACGGCAACGACTTGCGCCGGTGCATCACCAGGTCGGTGTCCTCGGTGAACGCGATCTCGCGCACGCCGCCCAGCCGCAGCCGCCCGGTGGCGCGGATCTCCGCCACCCGCCGGTCGGCCTCCACCGGGTCGACCTCCTCGGGCCGGTGGCCCTCCAGGCCGAGCAGGACCGCCTTCGGGCTGCCGTGCCCGTGCCCGGTCGCGCCGAGCGACCCGAACAGCTCCACGTGCACCCGGTCGACGGACGGCAGCGAGGGGCCCAACCGGTCGGCGAACATCACCGCCGCGCGCATCGGGCCCACGGTGTGCGAACTGGACGGTCCGATCCCCACGGAGAACAGGTCGAACACGCTGATCGCCATGACGTCAGTCCCCGGTCAGTTCCGCGTACCTGGCGGCGGTCAGCAACCCGGTCGCGTCGGTCACCGCCACCTTGAACAGCCAGCCCTCGCCGTACGGGTCGTCGTTGATCAACGACGGGTCGCTCACGGCCCGGTCGTTCACCGCCACGACCTCGCCGCTGACCGGCGCGTACAGGTCGCTGACGGACTTGGTCGACTCCAGCTCGCCGCACACCTCGCCGGACGTGACGACGGTGCCGAGCGCCGGCAGCTCCACGAACACGATGTCGCCCAGCGACCTGGCCGCGTAGGAGGTGATGCCCACGGCCACGGGGTCCTGGGTACCCGGTACCCAGTCCACCCACTCGTGCTCGGGCGTGTACAGCAGGTTGTCCGGAAAGGTCACGGCAGCGCTCCCTGAGGCGAGGTCTCCAGCCCCACTCTGTCCTGGGACCTGAGAGCTTCGCCCGACCGGACGCGACGGCTGACCGTCGATCCGACCCGGCTTGCACCGTGGGTGCGCGCATGGCGGCGCGCTTTCCAGAGTCGCCTCACCCGAGCGGTTCTCGCTGCCTGAGAGTGTGCGGGGTACTTGCTCCTTCGGCGCCCCGGCACACGTTCACCGAGGTCTCTCCCGCGCGGGTTCCGGCGCTCATGCTGCGCCGCGGCCGATGTTCAGTTGGTGGTCCGCACGCTAGGTGCCACCCGGACGGGTGTCAACGCGACCGGCTGTTTGTCCGATCCGCACAACCACACCCTGGCCCCTTGGTGTGCTCAGCACGATGACACCGATCACCGCTTACCGGACCTTGGGTGTAACACCGGTCAAAGGAGCCCACCGTGCGCATCGCCGTCCCACGCGAGATCAAGAACCACGAGTACCGCGTCGCGCTGACTCCGGCGGGTGCGCACGAGCTGACCGAGCGCGGCCATGACGTGCTGGTCGAGACCGGCGCGGGCCTCGGTTCGGCCATCACCGACGACGAGTACGCCGCCGCCGGCGCGAAGGTGCTGGCCACGGCGGACGAGGTGTGGGCCGAGGGCGACCTGGTGCTCAAGGTCAAGGAGCCCGTGGCCGAGGAGTACCCGCGGCTGCGCAAGGGCCAGGTCCTGTTCACCTACCTGCACCTGGCCGCCGACCGGCCGCTGACCCAGGCGCTGCTGGACTCGGGCACCACCGCCATCGCCTACGAGACCGTGCAGACCGCGAACGGCGCGCTGCCGCTGCTGGCCCCGATGTCCGAGGTCGCGGGCCGCCTGGCGCCCCAGGTGGGCGCGTTCGCGCTGATGAAGCCCTCCGGCGGGCGCGGCGTCCTGCCCGGCGGCGTGCCCGGTGTGCACCCGGCGCGCGTGGTCGTCATCGGCGGCGGCGTGGCGGGCCTGAACGCGGCGGGCATCGCCGTCGGCATGGGCGCGGACGTGCAGATCCTCGACACGAACGTGGACCGCCTGCGCCACATCGACGCCCTCTACCAGGGCCGCCTGCGCACCGTGACGTCCACCCGGTTCTCCGTCGACCAGGCCGTCGTGGAGGCCGACCTGGTCATCGGCGCGGTGCTGGTGCCCGGCGCGAAGGCCCCGAAGCTGGTGAGCAACGAGCTGGTGTCCCGGATGAAGCCCGGCTCGGTGCTGGTCGACATCGCGATCGACCAGGGCGGCTGCTTCGCGGACTCGCGGCCGACCAAGCACGACGACCCGACCTACCAGGTGCACGACTCGGTCTTCTACTGCGTGGCGAACATGCCCGGCGCGGTGCCGCGCACCTCGACCTACGCCCTGACCAACGTGACCCTGCCCTACGCCGTCGCGCTGGCCGACAAGGGCTGGGAGACCGCGCTGCGGTCGGACGGGTCGCTGGCGCTGGGCCTGAACGCGCACGAGGGCGCGCTGACCAACCTGCCGGTCGCGGAGGCGCACGGGATGACCCACACGCCGCTCGACCTCTGAGACCACCGGCCACGAAGGCCGGACACCACGAAGGGCCCCGCTCACGAGCAGTGAGCGGGGCCCTTCGGCGTTAAGACGGCCCGCTCAACCAGCCTGGGGGTCACTGGGAGCGGGCCGCGCCACCAATGTTAGCGGGGAACACGCCACCGTGCCCAGCCACCCCCACCGATCCGGGTCGACTTTTCGCCCGGCGGTGGCGACACGCTGCGTGAGTGCTTCACCTAACGAGTGAAATCCTGGGGTAACGGGTAAGTCACGACGGCCTGGCGACCGATGCACAGGACGGTAACCCCGCAGCTACGGAGCGGGGTCGTCCGCTCGCGCGGCGTCTCGCCGCGCCACCCCCGATCGGAGCGAGGATGGCTGCACCCGAGGGTTGGATCGACTGCCACGACCCCTTCGGGCGGGACCGGTCGATGACCGTTCTCGTCGAGGACGACCGAGTTCTGCTGGTCGCGCCACCCGGTGAGTCCGCTGTGATGTCCGTCACGCAAACCCGCAGGCTGCACCGCCTGCTCGACCAAGTCGCGGACAGGATGTGACCCTCGTGGACGAGGCACTGCGCGCCGCCGTGCTCCGCCGACTGGCGCTCATGGACGAGGTGGCCGAGCGCGGTGAGGCCGACGCGCTCGTGCCGCTCGCGCGGTCGGAGATCCACCGCCTGGCCGACGGTTGGCGACTGCTGTTGACCGTGCACCAACCCGATCCGGACGGCCGCTGCGGCGCGTGCCCCGGCATCGTCCGGCACAAGAAGTGGCCCTGCCAGGTGTGGACGATGGCCCACCAGCACCTCATCGGGGACGGCGTGCCGCACCGCGAACGCCGACGCCCGCTGCGCACGCTGCGCCGTTCGACCGACGTCGAGACGACGGCGGAGATACCGAGGGTCGCATCGAAACCACGACATGCCCTCCCCGAGTGACCCTCCTAGGGCAGGATGACGCCCGGTAGGAGTACTCGGGAGGGACGCGTGCACGACGGCACAGGCCGCATCGTGGTGCAGAACTTGACCAAGCAGTTCGGTCCGGTCGCAGCGGTGCAGAATCTCAGCTTCACAGTGGAACCCGGGTCCGTGACCGGCTTCCTCGGACCCAACGGGGCGGGCAAGACCACGACGCTGCGCATGCTGCTCGGCCTGGTGACACCGACCGCGGGCATCGGGTTGATCAACGGCAGGCCGTTCCACCAGCTCGGCAACCCGGCGCGGGTCGTCGGCGCGGTGCTGGAGGCGCAGGGCTTCCACCCCAAGCGCAGCGCGCGCAACCACCTCCTGGTCTACGCCGCCGCGATGGGCGTGCCGGACTCGCGCGCCGACCAGGTGCTCCAGCTCGTCGGCCTGGGCGCGGCGGGCGACCGCAAGGCGGGCGGGTTCTCGCTGGGCATGAAGCAGCGGTTGGCCCTGGCCACCGCGCTGCTCGGGGACCCGCAGATCCTGGTGCTGGACGAGCCGGCCAACGGGCTGGACCCCGAGGGCATCGCGTGGCTGCGGTCGTTCCTGCAGTCCTACGCGCGCAGCGGGCGGACCGTGCTGATCTCCAGCCACCTGCTGGCCGAGGTCGAGCAGACCGTGGACCAGGTGGTCATCATCAGCCGGGGCCAGACCGTCTACTCCGGGCCGCTGGAGCACCTGCGCAACCGGCAGCAGGCGCGAGTGCTCGTGCAGCCATCCGACACCGGTGCGCTGGTGACGGCGCTGCGCGAGGACGGCATCACGGGGATCGAGCAGCTGCCGGACGGCCGCATCGCGGTCAGCGGCGTCGAGGCCAAGCAGGTCGCGGACACCGCGTTGAAGGCGGGCGTGTCGATCTACGGCATGCAGGAGGAGAAGGCCGACCTGGAGCGGCTGTTCTTCCAGCTCACCAGCGGCCAGTACGCGGCGCCGGGGCAGAGCCAGTACGCCCAGCCGGTCGGCTACCAGCAGCCGGGTCAGCCCCAGGGCTACCCGCCGCCCGGTTACCAACCCGGTTACCAGCAGCCGGGTTACCAGCAGCCCGGGTACGAGCAGCCGGGCTATCAGCAGCCGGGCTACCAGCAGGGCTACCAGCAGCAGCCGGGCTACCAGACGCCCGCGCAGCCGTTCCAGCAGCAACCGCAGCAGCCGTACCAGCAGCAGCCCGGCGACTACCCGCAGCCGCCGCAGCCGCCGCAGCCGCAGCAGCAGCCGCAGGACGAGTACCAGCAATACCAGCAGCCCCCGCAGGGCTACCAACCACCGCCACCCGGATCACCTCAGCCGCCGCCGGACAACCCGTACGGTCAGCAGCAGGGTCAGGGCGGCCTCGGGGGCGGTGCGTGATGGGCAACCTGATCAAGTCGGAGTTCCGCAAGACCACCACCACGGGCCTGTGGTGGGGCCTGATGATCCCGACCGCGGTGATCGCGTTCGGCTGGGCGCTGGGCACCGGGGCCATCTTCAAGTCCGTCTCGGACTTCATGGGCAGCAGCGACGCCGAGCAGCTGGCGACGCTGCTAGGGGTCGACCCGTCGCAGTGGCAGATGGCGGTGTTCGGGATGGCCCGCAGCATCAACGTGGCCACGATCTTCCCGATGATCTTCGGCGGCCTGGCGATCGCGAACGAGATCAACCGCAAGACGATCACCACGACGTTCCTCACCGCGCCGACCAGGGTCTCCGCGCTGGCCGCGAAGATGATCGTCTACGTCGTGTGGGGCGCGATCTTCGGCATCGTGATCGTGGCGTCGGTGAGCATCGGCATCGCGATCACGTCCGACTCCAGCTCGCTGCCCGACGCGGGCGGGTGGCTCGCGCTGGCCGGCGTGGGCATCCTGTCGTCGATCCTGATGACCATGTTCGGCGTCGGCGTCGGCGCGCTGATGACCAGCGTCGTGGGCACCACCGTCGTGCTGCTGCTGTACATGCTGCTCGTGGAGAACGGCATCCAGCTGGTGCTCGCCTCGCAGGGCCTGCCCGAGATCATCGGCTTCCTGCCCAACGGCGCGGTCAACGGGCTGACCGGCTCGGTGGCGTCGTCGCTGTTCCTGGCGAACGCCGGCGTGGTGCCCGACGACCTGGTCGAGGGGCTGCGGGCGATCAGCGGCGCGCTGGGCGCGTTCGACTGGTGGTTGAGCGGCCTGATCTTCCTGGTGTGGGCCGGGTTGTTCTTCCTCGGCGGCTGGGCCGCCACGCAGCGCAAGGACATCACGTGATCGGGTGATCGCGCTCGTCCGGTCGAAGGCCGTCCCGAAGTCGGGGCGGCCTTCGTCACACCCGGAGCCGCGAAACTGTCGGTGGCCCGACCTATGTTGGACGTCGTGACTGTTTCCGACGGCTGGATCCGCAGGCTCGCCACCGCGTGCTGGCGTCACCGAGCGCTCGTGGTGTGGTCGGTGCTGGCCGCCGTGGTGGGCGTGGGGTTGCAGGCCGTCGGCCCGCTGTTCATCAAGGTCGCGGTGGACGACGCCATCGCCGGCCGCACGGACCGGTTGGCGTGGCTGGCGGTCGTCCTGGTGGGCCTGGAGCTGCTGACGTTCGGCACCGCGTTCGTGCGCCGGTTCCTCGGCGGTCAGCTGGCCGTCGACGTGCAGCACGACCTGCGCCAGGCCGTGTTCGGCGCGGTGCAGCGGCTGGACGGGCCGAAGCAGGACGCGCTGCGCACCGGCCAGGTGGTGTCCCGCTCGATCACCGACCTCCAGCTGGTCAACAGCCTGCTGTCGATGACGCCGCTGGCGTTCGGCACGGTCGTGTTCGCGCTGGCGTCGCTGGTGGCGATGTTCTGGCTGTCGCCGCTGCTCACCGTGATCGCCCTGGTGATCGTGCCCGCGGTCGGGGTGGTCGCGGCGCGCAGCCGGTTGACGCTGTTCCCGGCCACCTGGTCGGCGCAGCAGCGCGCGGCGGACGTGGCGCAGCACGTGGAGGAGACGGTCACCGGCGTCCGCGTGGTGAAGGGCTTCGGCCAGGAAGCGCGCGAGGTCGCCCGGCTGGAGGAGCGGGCCAGGCTGCTGTTCGCCGAGCGGATGCGCGCGGCCCGGCTGACCGCGCGCCCGGCGGCCACCCTGGGCGCGCTGCCGTACCTGGGCCAGGTCGCGGTGCTGGCGCTCGGCGGGTGGATGGCGCTGCGCGGCGAGGTGACGCTGGGCACGTTCCTGGCGTTCGCCACCTACGTGTCCACGCTGGTCGGCCCGACCCGGCTGCTGGCGAGCCTGATGGTGACGGCCCAGCTGGCCCGCGCGGGCGTGGAGCGGGTGTACGAGCTGATCGACTCGCAGCCGGACGTGGTGGACGGCGACCGCGAGGTGCCCGCCGGTCCGGTGGCGGTGGAGCTGCGGGACGTGGCGTTCGGCTACACGCGCAGCGAGCCGGTGCTGTCCGGGGTGTCGCTGCGGGTCGAGCCGGGCGAGACGCTGGCGGTCGTGGGCACGGCCGGCTCGGGCAAGTCGACGGTGTCGCTGCTGCTGCCCCGGTTCTACGACGTGCACGAGGGCTCGGTGTCCGTCGGCGGGGTGGACGTGCGCGAGCTGCGGCTGTCGTCGTTGCGGCGGACCGTGGGCACGGTGTTCGAGGAGGCGTTCCTGTTCTCCGACACCGTGCGCGCGAACATCGCCTACGGCCTGCCGGACGCGTCCGACGAGCAGGTGCGCGCGGCGGCGCGGGCGGCCGAGGCGCACGGGTTCATCGAGGCGCTGCCGAACGGCTACGACACCGTGGTCGGTGAGCGCGGGCTGACGCTGTCCGGCGGCCAGCGCCAGCGGGTCGCCCTGGCGCGCGCGCTGCTGTCGGACCCGAGGGTGCTGGTGCTGGACGACGCGACGTCGGCGGTGGACAACGCGACGGAGGCCGCGATCCACCGCACGCTGGCCGCGGTGACGGCGGAGCGGACCACGTTGCTGATCGCGCACCGGCGGTCGTCGTTGGCGCTGGCCGACCGGATCGCCGTGCTGGACGCGGGCCGGGTGGTCGACGTCGGCACGCACGCCGAGCTCCAGGAGCGCTGCAAGCTGTACCGCGAGCTGCTCGCAGGTCCCGGTGAGGCGATCGAGCAGGTCGACCCGCGGGCGGACGCCCGGCTCGAACCGGGGCCGGACGGCACCACGCCCGAGCTGTGGCCGGAGTCCACCGAGGACGAGCTGGCCGTGCGCGCGGCGAACCGGGCCGTCGGCGCGTCGGAGGGGCCGCGCGGAGGCGGAGGCAGCGGCGGCGGGTCGGCGCTGGTGGGCGGCACCCCGCCCACGCCGGAGCTGATGGCGCGGGTGCACGCACTGCCGCCGGCGCGGGACGTGCCGGAGCTGAACGGCGAGGACCCGCGCGCGCCGGACCCGGGGTTCCGGTTGCGCACCCTGCTGCGCCCGGTCCGCTGGGCGATGCTCGGGGTGGCCGGGCTGCTGCTGGTCGACACGGCGCTGGCGGTGGCGTCGCCGAACCTGGTGCGGCTGGGCGTCGACCGGGGCGTGGTCGGCGGTCAGGTGGGCTGGTTGTGGGTGGCGGCGGCGATCAGCCTCGCGCTGGTGCTGCTGGGGTGGGCGTCGTCGGCGGCGGGCACCGTGGTGACGTCGCGGGTCGGTGAGCGCCTGCTGTACCTGCTGCGCGTGCGCAGCTACGCCCACCTGCAACGGCTCGGGCTGGACTACTACGAGCGCGAGATGGCCGGGCGGATCATGACCCGGATGACCACGGACGTGGACGCGCTGTCCAGCTTCCTCCAGACGGGGCTGACCACGTTCGCGATCAGCGTGCTGACCGTGGTCGGCATCGCGGTGGCGCTGGTGGCCACCGACCCGGGGCTGTCGCTGGTGGCGCTGGCCGTGCTGCCGGTCCTGCTGGTGGCGACGGTGATCTTCCAGCGCCTGTCGTCGGCGGCGTACGCGGAGGCGCGGGAACGCGTCAGCGCGGTCAACGCCGACCTCCAGGAGAACGTCTCGGGCCTGCGCGTGTCGCAGGCGTACACGCGGGAGGCGCGCTCGGCGGAGGCGTTCGCCGCGCGCAGCGACGCCTACCGGCGGTCCCGCATCCGGGCCCAGCGGTACATCGCCACGTACTTCCCGTTCCTGTCGCTGCTGTCGGGCGTGGCGCAGGCGGGCGTGCTGGTGGTCGGCGCGTACCGGGTGGCGGACGGCACCCTGTCCCCCGGCGTGCTGCTGGCGTTCGTGCTGTACCTGGGCCTGTTCTTCTCGCCGCTGTACCAGCTGTCCGGCGTGTTCGACGGCTACCAGCAGGCCAGGGTGGGGCTGAGCCGGATCGGTGAGCTGCTGCGCACGCCCACCACCGTGCCGCCCGCCGCCGACCCGGTGCCGGTGACGGCGCTGCGCGGCGAGGTGGAGCTGCGCGACGTGACGTTCGCCTACCAGGGCACCAGCCGCCCGGCGGTGGAGGGCATCTCGCTGCACGTGTCGCCCGGCGAGACGGTGGCGCTCGTCGGCGCCACCGGTGCGGGCAAGTCGACGCTGGTCAAGCTGGTGGCGAGGTTCTACGACGCCACCGGCGGCGAGGTGCTGATCGACGGCGTCGACGTCCGCGACTACGACCTGTCGGCGCTGCGCCAGCGGCTGGGCATCGTGCCGCAGGAGGCGCACCTGTTCGGCGGCGACATCGCGGAGAACGTCGCCTACGGCAAGCCGGACGCCACGCGGGCCGAGATCGAGGCGGCCGTGCGCGCGGTGGGGGCCGTGCCGGTGGTCGCGTCCCTGCCGTCGGCGTTCCACCAGCAGGTCGGTGAGCGCGGCCAAGGCCTGTCCGCGGGTCAGCGGCAGCTGGTCGCCCTGGCCCGCGCCGAGCTGGTCCGGCCCGCCCTGCTGCTGCTGGACGAGGCCACCGCCGCCCTGGACCCGGCGACCGAGTCGGCGGTGCTGGAGGCGAGCGACCACCTGGCCGGCGCGAGGACGACGTTCGTGGTGGCCCACCGCCTCGCGACGGCCGCGAGGGCGGACCGGATCGTGGTGCTGGCCGAGGGCCGGATCGTGGAGCAGGGCACGCACGAGGAGCTGCTGGCGGCCAACGGCACCTACGCCGACCTCTGGTTCCACGGCTCGGACCAGGACGCGCCGGACCTCACCCCGACCCACTGACCACACCCCGAAACTTTCCGGCTTGGAAAGTTTGCCGAGCCGGAAAGTTTTGGCTACGGTAGTGGCATGGCGACGGGCGAGGGCGGGCTGCGCGAGCGCAAGAAGCGGGAGACCCGGTTCGCGCTGAGCCAGGCCGCCATCGCGCTCTGCCTGGAGCGCGGGTGGGACGCGGTCTCGGTGGAGGACATCGCGGCCGCGGCGAACGTCTCCGAGCGCACCTTCCGCAACTACTTCGCGGGCAAGGCGGAGGCGATCGTCGCCACGCACGTGGAACGCGGTCGGCGCACCGCCGAGGCGCTGCGGGAGCGCCCGGCCGACGAACCGCTCTGGGACGCGCTGGTCGAGGCCGTCCTCGCGCAGTTCGACGTGCCGGCCGACCACGCCGTCCCGGCCAACTACGCCGAGGGCTTGCAGGATGTGCTCGCCCAGCCGGCGGTCCAGTACGAGGTGTTCCGCGCCCACTCCGCGGCGCAGGACGAGCTGACCGCCGCCGTCGCAGACCGCACCGGGACCGCCACCGGCGACCTGTACCCGCAGGTGGTGGCCGCGGTGATCAGCACCGGGCTCGGCACGGCGATGGCCCGGTGGGCGCGCAACCCGACGGGGTCGCTGCCCCGGCTGATCCGCGACGTCTTCGACCAGATCCGCGACCTGCCCGACCCGCGCTGACCACGCCAACACCCGCCGACACACCTGCACCCACACGCACACCCGGCGCTCGCGCACGCCCTCCCCCGGGCCGGCACCAGCCGTGACCGGTACCCGGGACCGCGCCGTCCCCACACCCCGCATCCCGGACACGCCGGTCCCACCGGCTGTTCGGCCATGCCCCGAACACCCGAGAGCAGAGGAGTCACGACCATGGACGTCGTCATCGTCGGCGGTGGACCGAACGGCCTGGTGCTCGCGTGCGAGCTCGCCCTGGGCGGCGTACGGCCGGTCGTCCTGGAACGCCTCACCGAGCCCAGCGCGGAGCCCAGGTCGAACGGCCTCGTCGGCCAGGTGGTCCGCGTGGTCGACCGCCGCGGCCTGTTCGAGCGGCTCGGCGGCCGACCCGGCCCGCCGACCCCCAACAACGCCTACTTCATGTTCGCCGCGATGCCGCTGAACCTGAGCCTGCTGGCCGACAGCCCCGTGTACGCCCTGCCGGTGCCGGAGGTGCAGACCGTCCGGGTGCTGGAGGAGCGCGCCCGCGAACTCGGCGTCGACGTGCGCCGAGGTCACTCGTTCACCGGGTTCACCCAGGACGACGACGGCGTCACGGTCACCGCCGAGGGCCCCGAGGGTCCCTACGAGCTGCGCACCCGCTACCTGGTCGGCGCGGACAGCGCGCACAGCCCGGTCCGCAAGGCGGCGGGCATCGGCTTCCCCGGCGTCACCTACGACCGGTCCACCCACCGCGCCGCGCACGTGACCGTGCCCGCCGAGTGGATCGACCCGGTGAGCGGCGCGCTGGACGTGCCCGGTCACGGCCGGATCCTGCCGTTCCTGCCCATCCGCACCGACCACGGCGGCTTCACCTACGCGCCGCTGCCGGACCGCCCGGCGCTCATCGCCACGGCCGAGTGGGACGAGCCCGCCACCGACGAACCCATGACGCTCGACGAGATGCGCGCCAGCGTGCGCCGGGTGCTGGGCGTCGACGTCCCCCTCGACCCGCCGCACGGCGCCGGCCCGCACGTGCTGCGCAGGCTGAACGGCGGCAACACGCGGGTCGCGGAGCGGTACCGGGACGGCCGGGTCTTCCTGGTCGGTGACGCCGCGCACGTGTTCGCCGCCGGCGGCACGGGGCTCAACCTGGGCATGCAGGACGCGGTCAACCTGGGGTGGAAGCTGGCGGCGGCAGTCCGCGGCGGCCAGGACGTCCTGGACACCTACGAGGCCGAGCGCCGTCCGGCGGCCGAGCGGGCCGTCACCTACGCCCAGGCCCAGGCCGCGCTGCTGTCCCCCGGCGAGGACGTCACCGGGCTGCGCGCGCTGTTCGGCGAGCTGCTCACCCAGCCGGACGTCGTGCGAGTCCTGGCCGACCTGATCTCCGGCACCGACGTCCGCTACCCGGTCGGGGACGGCGCACACCCGCTGGTGGGCCGGTTCGCGCCCGACCTCGACCTGCGCACGGCGGACGGGGAGGTCCGCCTGGCCGAGCTGGTCCGCCGCGCCCGGCCGCTGCTGGTCGACCTCACCGCGGACGGTCACCTGGACGTGGAGGGCGTCGAGGTCGTCCGCGCGAAGGCGGACACCGCGGTCACGGCGCTCCTGCTCCGCCCGGACTCCTACGTCGCCTGGGCGTCGGACGACGAGCACCCGGACCGGGACGGGCTGCGCGAGGCCGCCGCGCGGTGGTTCGGCCGCGGCGACCGACCGGACGCCTGACCGGGGGGCCGGCCGGGCCGACCGGCGCAGGGGTCCGCCCCGCAGCCACCGGGGGACTGCGGGGCGTGGGACCGGGGTCAGTCCCGGGCGAGGATCTCGTCGAGCTGCTCGTAGCCCTCGACGACACCGGTCGACATGCCGCTCGCCAGCGCCATGTCACGACCCTCGGTCGTCTCGAACACGCTCACCACGTGCAGCCTCGTCCGGCCGCCGCCCAGGTCCTCCAGCGTCAGCGTCTCCAGCGCCACCCCGTCCGGGTAACCCTCGAACGTGAACGTCTGCACGATCCGCTCGTTCGGCCGCACCTCGTGGAACGAGCCGTAGAACCGGTACTCCTCGTCGCCGCGGGTGTGCGCGTACCGGTACGCGCCGCCGGTCGTCGCCTCCCACCGGTCCACCCGCATGGTCACCGAGCGCGGGCCCAGCCACTTCACCACCAGCTCGGGGTCGACGTGCGCGCGGAACACGGCCTCCACCGGCGCGTCGAACTCGCGGGTGATGTGGATCGCCGGGACGGCCGGGTCCGCGCTGATGGCGGTCTCGGGGTGCGTGGTCGTGGTCATGATGCTTCTCCTTCGGCTCGGGTCTGCTCGGTCTCTTCGGTCGCCAGTTCGGCCAGCACGACGTCCAGGCGCTGGTAGCGCCGCTCGGCCTCCTGCCGGTAGCGCTCGATCCACTTCGTCATCAGGTCGAACACCTCCGCTTCCAGGTGGACGGGTCGCCGCTGCGCCTGCCTGCCGCGGCTGACGAGCCCGGCGTCCTCCAGCACCTTGAGGTGCTTCGAGACGGCCTGCACGGTCACGGAGTACGGCTCGGCCAACTCGTTCACCGTCGCGTCGCCCACCGCCAGTCGCGCCACCATGTCGCGCCTGATCGGGTCGGCCAGGGCCGAGAAGACCCGCGACAACCGGTCGTCCACCACCGTCTCCTTACTCAACCGCTCGGTTGAACACAACGCTAGAAGCCCGGTCGACGGTTGTCAACCGGTAGGTTGAACATGCTGCTCAGGACACTGGAACCAGCCGTCTTTCAGCCCGCTGAACGCCTCACAGCCCGCCACCGGCCGCCGTGCGCACAACTACTCCGAGTTGAAGCACCACAGGGCGTGTGACGGGCTTAACCTCAAGTGAGGCTCAAGACCGATAACGCCGAGCGATGACCTGACCGATTCTGTGAGGGAACACTCCGCACCGGCCCCCTCCTGTGTGTGAACTGCACCAGACGGGGGACTAGCCTGACCATGAGTGAGTCATTACCAAGAGCGAGATGGATAGAGGCGAGCGCCAGCCGTGTCCAGCAGCACTCCTGCTTCTCAGTTCGGCCCGAATGAGTGGCTGGTCGAGGAGATGTACGAGCAGTTCCTCGCCGACCCGTCGTCGGTAGACCCTGCCTGGCACGACTTCTTCGCCGACTACAAGTCGACGCAGCGGTCGGGCAACGGGGCGGCGACGGCCGCGGAGAACGGCACCTCGACCACCACGAAGCCCGCTCCGGCCCAGTCCGCTCCCGCCGCCGCACCGGCCCCCGCGCCGAAGCAGCAGCCGCAGCAGCAGCCGAAGAGCGCGGCGAGCCCGGCGCCGACCCAGAAGCCGACGACCAAGCCCGCACCCGCCCAGGCCGCCAAGGCCGCGCCGGTGCAGCCGGCCCGGGGCGAGGAGCAGAAGCAGCTGCGCGGAGCCGCCGCCGCCATCGCGAAGAACATGGAGCTCTCGCTCACCGTTCCGACCGCGACGAGCGTGCGCGCCGTGCCCGCGAAGCTGCTGGCCGACAACCGCATCGTGATCAACAACCACCTCAAGCGCACCCGCGGTGGGAAGGTCTCCTTCACCCACCTGATCGGGTACGCGGTGGTGCGGGCGCTCAAGTCGTTCCCGAACCTGAACCGGCACTTCGCCGAAGTCGACGGCAAGCCGTTCGTGGTCACGCCCGAGCACGTGAACTTCGGCCTGGCGATCGACCTGCCCGGCAAGGACGGCTCCCGCTCGCTGGTCGTGGCGTCGATCAAGGGCTGCGAGAACATGACGTTCACGCAGTTCTGGCAGGCCTACGAGGACCTGATCCGCAAGGCGCGGTCGGGCTCGCTGACCACCGAGGACTTCTCCGGCACCACGATCTCGCTGACCAACCCCGGCACGATCGGCACCAACCACTCGGTGCCGCGCCTCACCGCCGGCCAGGGCGCGATCATCGGCGTCGGCGCGATGGAGTACCCGGCGCACTTCCAGGGCACCAGCGAGCAGGCCCTGACCGACATGGGCGTCAGCAAGATCATCACGCTCACGTCGACCTACGACCACCGCATCATCCAGGGCGCGGAGTCGGGCGAGTTCCTCAAGCGCATCCACCAGCTGCTGCTGGGCGAGGACGGCTTCTACGACGACGTGTTCACGTCGTTGCGGCTGCCGTACGAGCCGATCCGCTGGGTCGCGGACATCCCCGAGGGCGCGGTCGACAAGACCGCCCGCGTCATCGAGCTGATCGACGCGTTCCGCACCCGCGGTCACCTGATGGCCGACACGGACCCGCTGAACTACCGCCAGCGCAGCCACCGCGACCTCGACGTCCTGTCGCACGGCCTGACCCTGTGGGACCTCGACCGGGAGTTCCCGGTCGGCGGGTTCGCGGGCCAGGAGCGGATGAAGCTGCGCGACATCCTGGGCGTGCTGCGCAACTCGTACTGCCGCACCGTCGGCGTCGAGTACATGCACATCCTCGACCCGGAGGAGCGCCTCTGGATCCAGGAGCGCGTCGAGGTGCCGCACGAGAAGCCGCCGGCCACCGTGCAGAAGTACATCCTGTCGAAGCTCAACGCCGCCGAGGCGTTCGAGACCTTCCTTCAGACCAAGTACGTCGGCCAGAAGCGGTTCTCGCTGGAGGGCGGCGAGACCGTCATCCCGCTGCTCGACGCGGTGCTGGACAAGGCCGCCGAGCACGAGCTGGACGAGGTCGTCATCGGCATGCCGCACCGCGGCCGGCTGAACGTGCTGGCCAACATCGTCGGCAAGCCGATCTCGCAGATCTTCCGCGAGTTCGAGGGCAACCTCGACCCGGGCCAGGCGCACGGTTCCGGCGACGTGAAGTACCACCTGGGCGCCGAGGGCAAGTACTTCCGGATGTTCGGCGACGGCGAGACCAAGGTGTCGCTGACCGCGAACCCGTCGCACCTGGAGGCCGTGGACCCGGTGCTGGAGGGCATCGTCCGGGCCAAGCAGGACATCCTCGACAAGGGCGGCGAGGGCTTCTCCGTGCTGCCCGTCGCGATGCACGGCGACGCCGCGTTCGCGGGTCAGGGCGTGGTCGCGGAGACGCTGAACCTGGCGCTGGTGCGCGGTTACCGCACCGGCGGCACGGTGCACGTGGTGGTCAACAACCAGGTCGGCTTCACCACCGCGCCCGAGCACTCGCGCTCGTCGAAGTACTCGACCGACGTGGCGAAGATGATCGGTGCGCCGGTGTTCCACGTCAACGGCGACGACCCGGAGGCGTGCTACTGGGTCGCGAAGCTGGCGGTGGACTACCGGCAGGCGTTCAACAAGGACGTCGTGATCGACATGGTCTGCTACCGCCGCCGCGGCCACAACGAGGGCGACGACCCCTCGATGACGCAGCCGGCGATGTACGACGTGATCGACACCAAGCGCTCGGTGCGCAAGACCTACACCGAGTCCCTGATCGGCCGCGGCGACATCTCCGTCGAAGAGGCCGAGAAGGCGCTGCAGGACTTCTCCTCGCAGCTGGAGCACGTGTTCAACGAGGTCCGGGAGCTGGAGAAGCACCCGATCAAGACCTCGCCGTCGATCGAGGAGGAGCAGCAGGTCCCGACCAAGCTGCCCACCGGCGTCGACCGGTCGGTCATCGAGAAGATCGCCGACGCGCACGTGAACCTGCCCGAGGGCTTCACCCCGCACCCACGGGTCAAGCCGGTGCTGGAGCGGCGGGCCAAGATGGCCCGCGAGGGCGGCATCGACTGGGCGTTCGCGGAGCTGCTGGCGTTCGGGTCGCTGGTGCTGGAGGGCCGCACGGTCCGCCTGGCGGGCCAGGACTCGCGGCGCGGCACGTTCGTGCAGCGGCACGCCACGCTGGTGGACCGCAAGCGGTCCGAGGAGTACACCCCGCTGCAGAACCTGGCCGAGGGCCAGGGGAAGTTCATGGTGTACGACTCGGTGCTGTCGGAGTTCGCGGCGCTGGGCTTCGAGTACGGCTACTCCGTGGCCAACCCGGACGCGCTGGTGCTGTGGGAGGCGCAGTTCGGCGACTTCGTCAACGGCGCGCAGCCGATCATCGACGAGTTCATCTCGTCCGGTGAGGCGAAGTGGGGCCAGGTGTCCGACGTCGTGCTGCTGCTGCCGCACGGCCACGAGGGCCAGGGCCCGGACCACACGTCCGGCCGCATCGAGCGGTTCCTCCAGCTGTGCGCGGAGGGCTCGATGACGATCGCGGTGCCGTCCACGCCGGCGAACTACTTCCACCTGCTGCGCCGGCACGCGCTGGACGGCGTGAACCGGCCGCTGGTGGTGTTCACCCCCAAGTCGATGCTGCGCCTGAAGACCGCGGTCAGCCCGGTCGAGGCGTTCGTGGAGGACAAGTTCCAGTCGGTGATCGACGACCCGACCGGCGTCGACCCGAGCGCGGTGCGCAAGGTCCTGCTGTGCAGCGGCAAGATCTACTACGAGCTGCTGGCCGAGCAGGAGAAGCGGGGCGTCAAGGACGTCGCCGTGGTGCGCGTCGAGCAGCTGTACCCGGTGCCCGCGCGCAAGCTGACGGCGGCGCTGGAGCGCTACCCGAACGCCACCGAGGTCCGCTGGGTCCAGGAGGAGCCGGCGAACCAGGGTGCGTGGCCGTTCTTCGGCCTGGCGCTGCCCGAGCTGCTGCCGGAGCGGTTCGCCGTGAAGCGCGTCTCGCGCCGTCCGATGGCCGCCCCGTCCGCGGGGTCGTCGAAGGTGCACGAGGTCGAGCAGCGCGAGCTGATCGCGAAGGCGTTCGAGTAACACCTGGTCGTTCGCGCCGAGCCGTCGAGACCCCCGGGTTTCGACGGCTCGGCCGTTCTCGTTGGAGGAGATCGTGTACTTCACCGACCGCGGCATCGAGGAACTGGAGTCCCGCCGGGGCGAGGAGGAGGTGACGTTCGCGTGGCTGGCCGACAAGCTCCGGGCGTTCGTCGACGCCAACCCGGACTTCGAGACTGCCGTCGAACGCCTGGCCACCTACCTGGCGCGTGACGACGAGGACTTCGAGGACTGAGCCGGTCGGGCCGAGAACCAGGTCCGGTCGGGGGTGAGCCAGGCGTCGCGCACGAGGCCGGCGGCGTGCAGCGCGGCGTCCAAGTCGGGTTCGGCCAAGCGGCGGGCCGTGAACGGGTGGGACCAGGTGCGGTCGTCGATGCGGTAGTCGACGGTGGCGCTGAGCAGGTCGCCGTCGCGGCGGACGTCCCGCAACGAGGTGCGCACCGGGCCGATGGTGCCGCCCTGCCCGTCGGCCGCGGTCTCGAACCAGGACGGCGTGTGCCACTGCACGACCAAGCGGCCGTCGTCGCGCAGGTGGCGGGCCGCCGAGGCGAGCAGCGCGTGCCGCTCGCCGTCGGACGGCGTGTTGACCAGGTGGGCGGTGAGCAGGACGCCGCCGAACCTCCGCCCCAACCGCAGGTCCTCGATCCGCGCCCGGACCGCCTCGACGCCGTCCAGGTGGGCCAGCATCTCCGCCGACTCGTCCACCCCGACCACGGGGTGCCCGAGCCGCACGAGCCGCCGTGCGACGCGCCCGGTGCCGCACCCGAGGTCGAGCACGTCCGCACCGGGCGGCAGCGCGCCGTGCACGGTCTCGGCCTCCCCCAGGGGCGGCAGGAGCGCGTAGACCTCGACGGGGCTGCCGTCCGGTGCGGTGGTCACGTCGGCGTCCCCTACCAGGCGTAGGCCTCCGGCGCGGGCTTGGCGCCGTTCGGGCCCGGGGCCGGGAAGAGGTCGTCGAGCTTGGCCAGGACCTCGGCGTCCAGCGCGATCCCGGTGGAGCGCAGGGAGCCGTCGAGCTGCTCCAGGGTGCGCGGGCCGATGATCGGTGACGTCACGCCCTCCTGGTGCAGCAGCCAGGCCACGCCCACGTGCGCCGGGTCCTCACCGAGGGCCGCGGCCAGCTTCTCGTAGGCCTCGATCGCGTCGCGGTGCTTCTCCAGGGCTTCGAGGCCGCGACCGGTGGTGCCGCGGGAGCCCCCGCCCTCCCTCTGCTTGCGCAGCACGCCGCCCAGCAGGCCACCGCCCAGCGGCGACCAGGGGATCACGCCGAGGCCGTAGTGCCGCGCCGCGGGCAGGACTTCCAGCTCCACGAACCGGTTCACCAGGTTGTAGATCGACTGCTCGCTGACCAACCCGAGGAAGTGGCGTTCCCGCGCCGCCTCCTGCGCCTGCGCGATGTGCCAGCCGGCGAAGTTGGACGACCCGAAGTAGATCACCTTCCCCTGCTGGCGCAGCACGGAGAAGGCCTCCCAGATCTCGTCCCACGGGGTGTCGCGGTCGACGTGGTGCATCTGGAGCAGGTCGATGTAGTCGGTCTGCAACCGCTGCAACGACGCGTCCGCGGCCCGCCGGATGTGCAGCGCGGACAGCCGCTTCTCGTTCGGCCAGTCCCCCATGTCGCCGTACAGCTTGGTGGCGAGCACGGTCTTCTCGCGCCGCCCGCCGCCCTGCGCGAACCACCTGCCGATGATCTTCTCGGTGACGCCCTCGCCCTTCTGCCACCCGTAGACGTCGGCGGTGTCGAAGAAGTTGATGCCGTGCTCGTGGGCCCGGTCCATGATCGTGTGGCTGTCGGCCTCGGACGTCTCGGGTCCGAAGTTCATCGTGCCGAGGCACAGGCGGGACACGGACAGGCCGGAACGGCCGAGCTGGGTGTACTCCATGCACCAAGCCTGCCTCAACTCGGCGCGCTCCGCCGCCGGGCGGCCTGTGGTCGCGGGGTGACCGGCCGATCGACCCGGTGGATGGCCACCGGGCCACCGGGCGACGGGTGGGCGAACGGCGCAACCCGGGCGAAACCGCCTCCGCCCCACCGGATCCCGTGGTTACGATCCGCCCGCCCGCCTCGGTGGGCATGGAGGCTTGGGGAGGCCTGCATGGGGGGAATCGAGCTGGACCGCGTCGTGCCACGGGACGGGGTCTCCTTGCCGCACGACCTGCTGCTCGTCCTGGCCGCGGTCACCGCCGCCGTCGTCGCGCAGGGCGGCTACTACCTGCCCGGACGGCTGCTCACCACCGCGCTGGTGGCGTTCGCGCTGGTCCTGGCGCTGCGGAGGCCGACGGGAAGCGGGACGCCGCTGTCGGTGGCGTGCGCCGCGCTCGCCGCGTGGGCCGTCCTCCGGGCGCTGCTGGGCGGCGCGGTCACCGACGCCCTGCCCACGGTCGCGGCTGTCGGCTGCCTCGCCGCGACGGCGCTGGTGGCGCAGCGCGCCGACGCGAGGCAACGGGCGCTGTGCGCGTCGGTGCTGGTCGGCATCGGCGTGCTGGTCGCGGTGACCGGCTGGGCCGCCGTCGTGTGGCGGACACCGTCGTGGTCGGTGGTGGCCGACGGCCTGGTCCGCGCCGCCTCCACCCTCACCTACCCCAACGCCGCCGCCGCGCTGCTCGCCGCGCTGGCCGTGCTCGCCCTCGCGCTGAACGCCGCCAACCCGCGTTCGTTACCGCTGGCCGGCGCCGGTTACGCGCTGGTGGTCGGTGTGGGCGCGACGCTGAGCCGCGCGGGTCTGCTGGCGCTGGTGGCGGGCCTGGTCGCGCTGGCGATCGGCAACGGCGTCCGCCCCTCGCTGCGGCACGCCGGTCCGGTCGGGCTCGGCGCGCTGATCGCCCTCGGCGCGCTCACGCCGTCGATCCCGGTGGCCGAGCAGGCCAGGACGGGGCTCGCGGTGAGCGGGCTGGTCGTCGGCCTGGCCGTCACCCTCGGCCTGAGCCGGGTGCGGCCGGTGGTGCGGCTGACCGCCGTGGTCGTCGGGTTCGCCGCCGCCGGTGTCGGCGCGTTCCTGGCGAACGACCTGGGCTCGTTGCTGGGGGATCGGCTCTCGACCAGCTCACCGGACCGCGCCGGAGCGACGGCGGCGGCACTGGACCGCGTCGCCGCGCACCCGTGGGTGGGCGTCGGACCGGGCAACGGGTGGTTCGACTTCAGCAGGCCGACCGGCGGATCCCGCGTCATGCGGTACGTCCACGACGAGTACCTGCAGGTCCTGGTCGAGCTCGGCGCGATCGGCCTCGGCCTGGTGCTGCTGGTCCTGGCCGCCGCCGCCGTCGCGGTGCGGCGCGGGCGCGGCGGGTCGACGTGGGCCGGAGCCGTCGCCGCGCTGGTCGTGCTGCTGGTGCACAGCGGGTTCGACTTCCTGTGGCACCTGCCCGTGATCGTGGTGACCGCCGGGCTGCTCATCGCCCTGGCCTCGCCACTTCCCGCCGCGCCCGCACCCGCGGCCGCGGCCGATGTCCCTACCGCTGAGGAGCCGTCATGAAGCTTCCGTCCATCCACGACCTCCACCCGGCCAAGGCAGCCGCGGTGCTCGCGGTGGTCGCCGGCGCGATCTTCGCGTCCGTGCTGCCCTCCAGTGCCGACGTGAGCGCCGAGTCGCCGTCCCAGGCGGGTGTCCGCATCCAGTCACCCGCTGAACGACTGGCCCGCGGCGCGGCGGTCAGAGTCGAGTTGACCGTGGTCTGCCCGGCCGGTTGGGAGACCTACGCCAACGTCCTGCTCACCCAGCGCGTCGGGCCCGCCATCGCGAACGGCAACGGGTACGTCCGGTTCACCTGCACCGGTGGCCTCCAGACGGTCTTCGTCACCGCGGCCGCGAACGAGCACCCGTTCCGGGCGGGCGTCGCCTGGGCCTCGGCCACCACGGGTTCCGGGACGTCGGGGCCGGTCGTGGACGAGCGCGAGATCGAGATCGTCAAGTCCTGATGTGAGGGGAGGGCGGGGCCCACCGCACCAGGCGGGCCCCGCCCACCGCACCCCGCTCCGCGCTCACCGCGCCCCGCACTCGCGCCCCGCACTCGCGCACTGCACTCGCGCCCCGCACTCGCGCACTGCACTCGCGCACTGCACCCGCGCACCGCACTCGCTCACCGCGCCCCGCGCTCACCGCGGCCCGCGCTCACCGCGCCCCGGGCAGCACCAGCCCGTACTCGTAGGCCGCGATCACGGCCTGCACCCGGTCGCGCAGGCCCAGCTTGCTCAGCACGTTGCTGACGTGCGTCTTCACCGTGTGCTCGGTGACCACCATGGCCCGCGCGATCTCGGCGTTGGACAGGCCGCGCGCGATCAACGCCAGCGTCTCCTGCTCCCGCGCGGTCAACGCGGGCACCCGCACCTCGGGGCGGTCGGTCACCGGGCCGGCGGTGAACCGGGCGATCAGCTTCCGCGTCACCGAGGGCGCGAGCAGCGACTCACCGGCGGCGACCACGCGGACCGCGTGCGCCAGGTCGTCCCGCCGCACGTCCTTGAGCAGGAACCCGCTGGCACCGGCCCGCAACGCGTCGAACACGTACTCGTCCACGTCGAACGTGGTCAGCATCAGCACCTTGGTCTCGGCGCTGACCTCGCGGGCCGCCTCGATGCCGTTCACGCCGGGCATCCGGACGTCCAGCAGCACGACGTCCGGCCGCAGCTCGCGCACCGCGGCGACGGCCGCCGCACCGTCACCGACCTCCGCGACCACCTCGATGTCCGGCTGGGCGTCGAGGATCATGGCGAACCCGGCGCGCACCAACTCCTGGTCGTCCGCGACCACCACCCGGATGCTCATGCCGGCAGCTCCACCAGCACCTGGAACCCGGCCCGGTCGGGACGCGGGCCGGCGCTCGCCGTGCCACCGCACGCGGCGGCGCGCTCGTGGACGCCGATGAGGCCGTGGCCATCCCGACCGGGTGAACCACCGCGACCGTCGTCGGTGATGCTGATCATGAGCGAGTCGTCCCGCCAGTCGAGTCGGACGTCGGCACGGGTGGCTCCCGCGTGCTTCACGACGTTGGTCAGCGCTTCCTGGGTGATGCGGTAGGCGGCGACGGCCACGTCCGGCCGCAGCGCGAGCGGGTCGCCGGTGGTGGTGAACCCGACGTCCACGCCGGCGTTGCGCACCTGGTCCGCCAACGCGGGCAGGTCCCCGATCGTCGGCTGCGGCGCGTGCGGCCCGTCGTCGCTCTTGAGCACGGCGAGGATGCCCCGCAGCTGCGCCATCGCGTCACGCCCGGCCGCCGCGATGGCGTCGAACGCGGCCTCGGCGCGGACCGGGTCGGTCCGCAGCACCACCGGTCCGGCCTCCGCCTGGACGACCATGACGCTCACCGCGTGGGACAGGATGTCGTGCATGTCCCGGGCGATGCGGGCGCGTTCGCGCTCGGCGGCGCGTTCGGCCTCGACCCGCCGTTCGTGCTCCAGCCGGGCGGCGCGCTCCTCGGACGCGGCGCTCGCCCGGCCCAGCCCGTAGGCGGCGGCGAACAGCACGACCGTCCGCAACGCCGTCTCCGAGCCGACCAGCAGCACCGTGCCGCCGACCGCCAGCACCAGCGCCGCGACCCTGGCCCGGAGGTCCGAGTGCGCGGCGACGGCGTGCATCGCCACGATCGCGCCGTACCAGACGGGCTGGGCGGGCGTGTCGCCGCCGAAGTCGTACAGGCCGGTCGCGACGAGGCTCGCGACCAGCGCGGTCAGCGGGGCCTCGCGACGCCACAGCAGGGGTGCCGCCGAGGCGAGCACGACCGCGTACCCCCACCAGTCGTACGCGTGGTCGCGGACCAGGAACGGCCACAGCTGCGCCACCGCGACCAGCGCGGGGAGGCCGTACCGGAGCACCCGGCCGCGGATCAGCACGTGAGGCATCCTCACACGAGGGCGTGCGCGCGGGTCGGGCGGGCGAGCGGCCAGAACGAGATCAGCAGCAGCACCGCGCCGACCGGGATGAGGTCCTTGTCCACGAACGGCATCGCGAGGTCGGCCAGCACCAGCAGCGGCGTCCACGCCTTCACGTGCCGACCCAGCGCGAGCTGCACGACCAGCACCAGCTGCCCCAGGTAGAACAGGTACGGGCCCAGGTCGTAGAAGAGCAGCGCGACCCCCGGCGTCGTGCGGATCTCCCTGGACATCGCCGCCATCCCGGCGTGGTCGTCGTTCAGGAAGCCGGTCACCAGGTCGACCGAGAACTGCCCCAGCAGCGCCAGCGCGCCCAGCGTGGCGACCACGGCGGTGATCCGGGCGCGCGGGCCGATCAACCCGCGCATCCGCTGGAAGATGCGGATGAACAGCACCAACGCCGCCACGAACGCCAGGTGCCCGATCGTCCAGGCCGGGCCGGGGCCGCGCTCCCCGTCGAACCCGTCGACGACGCGGGCGACCCCGTAGGTCAGCACGAGCAGCGGTGCGGCGACGAACTCGGGGCGCTTGAGTTTTCCCATGGGGTGAATCCTGCGGATCACGCCGCCGGAACTGATCAGTCGCGCGAGCGGTCTTGGGCCTCACTCCTGAGAGTGAGGTACGCGGTCGTCGAGGCCTCCAGCGCGGCGACGCACGCGACGATCGCGGGGTGACCGGCGGCTCCCCGGCGGTGGACGACGCGGGTGCGGCGGTGGACGTCGAGCGGCACCAGCCGGACGCCGGCGGGCGGGTGCGTGGCGCCCAGCTCCGGGACGAGCGCGACGCCGAGCCCGGCGGCGACCAGGGCGAGCACGGCGGTGAAGTCGTCGGCGTGGTGCCGCACCCCGGCGGTGAACCCGGCCGCCTGGCACACCCTCGTCGCCACGGTGTTGCACAGCGTGCCCGGACTGCCGACGATCCAGCTCGCGTCCCGCGTCGCGGCGACCGCCTCACGCCCGGCCGTGCGACTTCCCGCCGCCGCCGACCCCTCGGCGGGCACGGCCAGGTACACGGTCTCGTCCAGCAGCGGCACCGACTCCACGCCGGGGTCCGGCTCGACCGGCGCGATGTCGTAGTCGTGCCACAGCGCCACGTCGAGCCGACCGTCGCGCAACCCGTCCGGCACGTCCACCGGGTCCAGTTCGGTGACCATCAGGTCGAGCGCCGGGTGGTCGCGGCCCAGCGCGACCAGCGCGCCGGGCAGCAGGGTCGGCACGGCGCTGGGGAACGCGCCGATGCGGACGGTGCCGGACAGCCCGGTGCGCGCGGCGGCCAGCGTGGCGTTCGCGGCTTCGAGAGCGGCCAGGACGGTCTCCGCGTGCTCGACGAGCGCGGTGCCGGCCGGGGTGAGGCGGACGCTGCGACCGGTGTGCTCCAGCAGCGGCACACCGGCCTCGCGTTGCAGCGCGGCGAGCTGCTGGGACACGGCCGACGGCGTGTAGGCGCGGGCTTGGGCGACGGCGGCGATCGTGCCCAGGTGGGCCAGGTCGCGCAGCAGCCTCAGGCGGCGGACGTCGAGCATCAGGTCAGCTTACGGTTCTGTTGAGGAACGCGAACTGGTCCTTCACGGTCGTGGCGGGCATCGTGCGGGCCATGACGCTCACCGGCTTGTTCGTCCCGCTGATCACGCCGTTCGACCGGTCCGGGGCCGTGGCGCCCGACGCCCTGGAAGGCCTCGCCCACCAGGCGTTGGACGACGGCGCACGCGGCCTGGTCGCGCTGGGCACCACGGGCGAACCGTCCTCGCTCACGCCCGCCGAGCAGCAGGCGGTGGTGGACGTGGTCCGCCGCGTCTGCCGCGAGCGCCACGCGCCGCTGGTGGTCGGCGCGAACACCGCGCAGGCGCTGGGGGCGTTGGCCGGCCTGCCCGAGGTGGTGGCCGCGCTGACGACCGTGCCCTCGTTCGTGCGGCCGGGCGAGGAGGGCGCGCTGGCCCACCTGGCCCGCCTCGCCGCCGACAGCCCGGTGCCGCTGGTCGTGTACGACATCCCGTACCGCACGGGGCAGTACCTGTCGGCGGACGCCCTGCGCCGCCTCGGTGACGTGCCCGGTGTGGTGGGCTTGAAGTACTCGGCGGGCGGGATCAACGCCGACACGGTCGCCCTGTTCGCGGAGCAGCCGCCCGGCCTGGCGATCCTCGGTGGCGACGACGCGTTCATCTCGCCGTTGCTGGCACTCGGGGCGCACGGCGGCATCCTGGCGTCGGCGCACCTGGCCACGGCGGAGTTCGTGCGGCTGATCGACGCGTGGCACGGCGGTGACGTGGTGACGGGCCGAACTCTCGGCGGCCGACTGGCCACCCTGTCCGCCGCGCTGTTCGCGGAACCGAACCCGACCGTGGTGAAGGCCGTGCTGCACGCGAAGGGCCGCATCCCGACCCCGGACGTCCGACTCCCCCTCCTGCCCGCCCACTCCGACAGCACGACGGCGGCCCTCCGCGCGTGGGACTCGGTGACCCGACCCGCGCCTTAGTCCGCGGCGACGGGTTCCGGCAGTGCGCCGCCCGTCACGGAACCGGGTTATCCGCACGAGGCGTCGGGGCCGCGAGGTCTCTAGGACCGGTCGCGCGGGCCGACCACCTGACGTCCCGCCCGCCACACGGCGTGGGTCAGCGGGACGCCCGGCCGGTACGCCAGGTGCGTGGTCGATGGGGCGTCGAGGACGTGGAGGTCGGCGCGGGCGCCCGGTGCGAGGTGGCCGACGTCCGTGCGGCGGAGGGCCTTCGCGCCGTTGAGGGTGGCGGCGGTGACGGCTTCCTCGATCGTCATGCGCAGCTGCAGCACCGCCGTCGTGATGCAGTACGCCATCGAGGTCGTGTAGGAGCTGCCCGGGTTGCAGTTGCTGGCCAGGGCGACCGTCGCGCCCGCGTCGAGGAGCCGCCGGGCGGCCGGCAGCGACTGGCGCGTGGACAGGTCGCATGCCGGGAGCAGGGTGGCGACGGTGGACGAGTCCGCCAACGCGTCGACGTCGGCGGCCGAAAGGTACGTGCAGTGGTCGACGCTGGCCGCGCCCGCCTCCACCGCCAGCCGGACCCCCGGGCCCTCACCGAGCTGGTTGCCGTGCACGCGCAGGCCCAGGCCCCTGGCCCTGGCGGCGTCGAGGACGGCCCGCGACTGGTCCTCGTCGAACGCGCCCCGTTCGCAGAACACGTCCGCCCACCGCACGTGCGGCGCCACCGCGTCCAGCATCTCACCGACCACCAGGGCCACGTACTCGTCCGCGTCGACACCCGGTGGGACGAGGTGTGCGCCCAGGAAGGTGACCTCGTCGGCCTGTTCGGCGGCGATCCGGGCGGACCGCACCTCGTCCGCGACGGTCAGCCCGTAGCCGGTCTTGGTCTCGATGGTGGTCGTGCCCTGCGCGACGGCCTCCGCGACGTGCCGGCGCAGGTTCGCCGCCAGCTCGTCGTCCGACGCCTGCCGCGTCGCCCCGACGGTGACCGCGATCCCACCCGCCGCGTACGCCTGGCCGGCCATGCGGGCCTCGAACTCGGCGGTGCGGTCACCCGCGAAGACCAGGTGCGTGTGGCTGTCCACCCAACCGGGCAGCACGGCCCGGCCGCCCACGTCGACCCGCGCGTCGGCGGCGGGCGCGGCGGACGCGGAGCCGACCCACTCCACCCGATCGGTGAAGATCAGCGCGGCGTCGGTGAGGCGGCCGAGTCCGGGGTCGTTGGTGGTCAACTCCCCGATACCGGTGACGAGCGTGCTGCTCATGCCCGCAGGAACCGCTGCCAAGCGGACGCCGGGAACACCAACGAGCCCGCGTCACGCTTCTTCGAGTCGCGCACCCCCACCGCCGGAGCCGAGAAGGCCACCTCGACGCAGTTGTCGTTGTTGCCGTCACCGCTGTAACTGCTCTTCCGCCACACCGGACCGTTCTGGTCTACAGTGGACACGAAGACCGCCTCTCACTCGGCAAGGACCCGTTCGACCAGGGCGATCGAGTCCTCCGGACCCAGTGCCCGTTCAAGCAGGTGGTTGAACAGCAGTTTAGCCCGGCCGACCTGCTCGTGATCCTCGATGTGGAGCGCGCCGGTCGCATACGACACGTAGAGCAACGACGGGTCTTCGCGGTCGGGGAAGTCGAGCAAGGTGAACGCTCCGCGCTGCCCTGCGTGCCCGCCGAGGTCCACCGGCAGGACGCGGAACTCGACGGTGTCCAACTCGGCGACCATCGCCAGGTGGTCCAGCTGTTCGCGCATGACCTCTCCGCCACCGATCCGCTGTCGCAAGGCGCTCTCGTCGACCAGGGCCACCAGTCGGAGGGGATCCTGCTCCGAAGTCAGCCGTCGTTGGCGGATCATGCGCACCTCGACCTGGGTGGCCAACTCGGCCTTGGTGCGCTTCAAGGAACCGGTCGCCAGGACCGCCCGCGCGTACGACTCGGTCTGGAGGAGACCGGGGATCCGGACCAGCGCCAACTCCGAGACCACCGACGCGGCGGTCTCGACATCGACGTATCCCATGTCCCTCAGGCCGAAGTCGGTCCACCAACCCGGTCGGAGCGCCTCTCGGACCTGGTCCAGCAGGGTGGGGTCGTAGTGGTCGTAGACGTCCATCATCGAGCGGGCGAGGTGCACGTCGAGCTTGGTCTCGCCCGCTTCCAGCCGGTAGAGGCTGTTCCGGTGCTTGTCCAGCGCGATGGCGGCGTCTTCGACGCTCAGGCCCGCGTCCTCCCGCATCCGGCGGATGCGGCGGGCCAACTTCCGACGGCGAAAGGGTGGGCGTGGTGGGGGCATGCGGCCCATGATGGTGAGCGTGAGTGGCGGGAGTGGGAATTCCGCCACCCGATCAGGTGAGAACGTCGGTCAGGAGCCTGGCCACGTCGCCCAGTTGCTCGTGGACGCCGTCGCGGGCCACGACCTTCCCGCCGACCACGACGGTCGTGACGTCGGCGGCCGTGGCGGCCAGGACGACCTGGTCCGGCTCGGCGCCGGCGGTCCGGACGGAGTTCACCCGGACGGACACCAGGTCGGCCGGTGCGCCGACCTCGATCCGGCCCGCCTCCGGCCAGCCGATCGACGCGTGGTTCGTCAGCGCCGCAACGAGTTCCGCCGGTGCGAACCGGCCGCGCTGCCCGGTCCGCAACCGCTCGTTGTGCTCCAGGGCGCGAGCCTCCACCAACGGGTCGATCACGGCGTGCTGGTCGCTCCCCAGCGACAACGGCGACCCGGCGTCCGCCAGCTCGCGCGCCGGACCGATGCCGTCCGCCAGGTCCGCCTCCGTCGTCGGGCAGAAGCACACCCCGGTGCCGGTCGACCCGAGCAGGCCGATGTCCTTCGTGGACAGGTGCGTCCCGTGCACGGCGGTCGTGCGCGGCGTCAGCGCCCCGACCGACGCCAGCAGCTCGGTCGGCGTCAGGCCGTACGACTCCAGGCACGCCTCGTTCTCGGCCGGTTGCTCCGACAGGTGGACGTGCAGCGGCCGATCGGGGAACGCGCCCGCTACCAGCGACAATGTTTCACGTGGCACCGCGCGCACCGAGTGGATCGCCGCACCGATCCGGGTGTTGTCGTCACCGCGCAGCTCAGCGACCCTGTCCAGCCACCGGTCGCCGGTGCCGTCGGAGAACCGCTCCTGCACCCCGCGCACGGGTTGACCGATGCCGCCGGCCAGGTAGCAAGCGTCCAACAGGGTGATGCGGATCCCGGCGTCGCACGCGGCCTGCCGCAGGGCCTCCGCCATCTCGTTGCCGCCGTTGTGCAGGTAGTGGAACTCCCCCACGGCGGTCACCCCGGCCACGGCCATCTCCGCGTACACGGCCGTGGCGAGCTGGAGGTACGAGTCGGGCGTGAGCCGGTCCGCGACCGCGTACATCCGGTCGCGCCACGTCCAGAACGTGCCGCCACCGGAGTGCGTGCGCCCGCGCAACGCCCGGTGGAACGCGTGCGAGTGCGCGTTGGCGAACCCGGGGAACACCAGGCCGTGCAACCGCTCGACGCCCAGCGGGATCGTGTCCACAGTGGACACGGAGGAGATCCTGCCCCGCTCCGCGCGCACCAGCACCCGCGACGCGATCCCGTCCGGCAGCCACGCCCGCTCGCACCAGAAGCTCTTCATCGCGCCAGGTGCTCCAAGGTCGTCGCCAGCGCCACCACGCCCGCCGCGCAGTCGTCCGCCTCGGCGAACTCCTCCGGCGCGTGGCTGATCCCGGTCGGGTTGCGCACGAACAGCATGGCGGTCGGCACGTGCGCGGCCAGGATCCCGGCGTCGTGACCGGCCCCGGTGGGCAGCGCGGGCGTGTCCGGCCCGAGCGCGTCCCGGATGCGGGACATGAGGTCGGGGTCGAAGACCACGGTGCCGCCCCAGCTCTCCTCGGCCACCCGGACCTCGCAGCCCTCGTCGGCAGCCGCCGCGCGGGCCGCCGCGGTGATCTGCGAGACCACCTCGCGCGTGCGCGGCTCGTCGTCGGCCCGCGCGGCCAGCCACACGTCCACGGACGAGGCGATGACGTTCGTGCCGCCGGGGTTGGGCACGATCCGCCCGACCGTGGCCCGAGCGCCGGAGGTCGCGGCACGGCGGGCGGCCAGCACCAGCGCGGCGGCCGGGAGCATCGGGTCGCGCCGGTCCTCGACGAGGGTCGCGCCGGCGTGGTTGCCCTCGCCGGTGAACGTGTACCGCCACCGGCCGTGGGCCAGGATCGACGCGGCCAACCCGACCGGCACGTCCAGGCCCCGCCCCTGCTCGACGTGCAGCTCGACGAACGCGCCGATGGACGACAGCGCGCGGTCGTCGCGGCCCATCCGCAACGGGTCGAACCCGGCCGCGTGGGCCGCCTCGCCGAACGTCGTGCCGTCCGCGTCGACCAGCCGGCACGCGGCTTCCGCGCTGATCGCGCCGGTCATCAGCCGCGACCCGAGGCAGGCGACGCCGAAGCGCCCGCCCTCCTCCTCCACGAACACGACGATCGCCAGCGGCTTGGTCGGCGTGAACCCCTTCGCGCGCAGCAGGTCCACCGCCCGCAACGCCGACACCACGCCCAGCGGCCCGTCGAACGCGCCGCCGCCGGGCACCGAGTCGAGGTGGCTGCCGGTGACCACGGCGTCCGGCCCCGGTTTGCCCCACCACGCCCAGAGGTTGCCGTTGCGGTCGGGCCGCACGTCCAGGTCCCGCCGCCGCGCCTCCTCCACGAACCAGGCGCGCAGCTCGCGCTCGACGTCGTCGAAGCCGTGCCGCGAGTACCCGCCGCGCCTGGTGTCGCGGCCGACGTCGGAGATGTCCGCGAGGTCAGTCACGGGCGCTCATCGGGATCGGCACCTGCTTGGCGGCGGCCACGTCGATCGCCCGCTGGTACCCGGCGTCCACGTGCCGGATGACGCCCATGGCGGGGTCGTTGGTGAGCACCCGCTCGATCTTCTGCGCCGCCAGCGGGGTGCCGTCCGCGACGGTCACCTGACCGGCGTGGATCGACCGGCCGATGCCGACGCCGCCGCCGTGGTGCAGCGACACCCAGGTCGCGCCGGACGCGGTGTTGACCAGGGCGTTGAGCAGCGGCCAGTCCGCGATGGCGTCCGAGCCGTCGGCCATCGCCTCGGTCTCCCGGTACGGGGAGGCGACCGAGCCGCAGTCGAGGTGGTCGCGGCCGATGACGATCGGCGCGGACAGCTCGCCCGACGCCACCATCTCGTTGAACTTCAGGCCCGCGAGGTGGCGCTCGCCGTAGCCGAGCCAGCAGATGCGGGCGGGCAGGCCCTGGAACTCGACCCGCTCGCCGGCCATCCTGATCCAGCGCGCCAGCCGCTCGTCCTCCGGGAACAGCTCCAGGATCGCCCGGTCGGTCTTGGCGATGTCGGCCGGGTCGCCGGACAGCGCGGCCCAGCGGAACGGCCCCTTGCCCTCGCAGAACAGCGGCCGGATGTAGGCGGGGACGAAGCCGGGGAAGTCGAACGCCCGCTCGCAGCCGCCCGCCGCGGCCTCGCCGCGGATCGAGTTGCCGTAGTCGAACACCTCCGCGCCGCGGTCCAGGAAGCCCACCATCGCCTCGACGTGGTCGGCCATCGACTCGCGGGCCCGGTCGGTGAACTCGTCGGGCTTGGCGGCGGCGTAGTCGGGCCAGTCCTCGACCGGGACGCCCTTCGGGCAGTACGCCAGCGGGTCGTGCGCGGAGGTCTGGTCGGTGACGATGTCCACCGGCACGTCCCGGCGCAGCAGCTCGGGCAGCACCTCGGCGGCGTTGCCGACCAGGCCGACGGACAGGGCGCGACCCTCGGACTTCGCGGCCAGCACGCGGGCGATGGCGTCGTCGATGTCGTCGGCCACCTCGTCCAGGTAGCGGGTCTCCACGCGACGCCGCGCGCGCTGGGGGTCGACCTCGACGCACAGCGCGACGCCCTCGTTCATGGTCACCGCAAGCGGTTGCGCGCCGCCCATCCCGCCGAGACCGGCCGTGACGGTGAGCGTGCCGCGCAGGGTGCCGTTGAAGCGCTTGTCGGCCACGGCGGCGAACGTCTCGTAGGTGCCCTGGAGGATGCCCTGGGTGCCGATGTAGATCCACGACCCGGCCGTCATCTGGCCGTACATGGTCAGGCCCTCGGCCTCCAGCCGGCGGAACTCGGGCCAGTTCGCCCAGTCCGGCACGAGGTTGGAGTTGGCGATGAGCACGCGCGGGGCCCACTCGTGCGTCCGCATGACGCCGACCGGGCGGCCGGACTGCACGAGCAGCGTCTCGTCGTCCTCCAGCTCGGCCAGCTCGCGGCTGATGGCGTGGAAGCTCGGCCAGTCGCGGGCGGCCTTGCCGGTGCCGCCGTAGACGACCAGGTCCTCGGGCCGTTCGGCCACGTCCGGGTCGAGGTTGTTGTGGAACATCCGCAGGGCGGCCTCGGTCTGCCAGCTGCGGGCGGTCAGTTCGGTACCTCGGGCGGCACGCACCATCAGAGCGCTCCCTTCCGGATCAGGTCTTCGGCGGCGGCGATCTCGGGCGCGAGGTGGCGGTCCGGGCCGGGGCCCGGGACGTGCTCGCGCAGCTTCGCCACGGCCGCCGCGGTGGCGGGGGCCGGTTTGAGCGGTGTGCGCAGGTCCAGCGCCCGCGCGGCGGTCAGGAACTCGATCGCGAGCACCCGGCGCAGGCCGTCGACGGACTGGCGCAGCTTGCGCGCGGCCGACCAGCCCATCGAGACGTGGTCCTCCTGCATCGCGCTGCTCGGGATCGAGTCGACCGAGGCGGGCACGGCCAGGCGCTTGAGCTCGCTGACGATCGCGGCCTGCGTGTACTGGGCGATCATGTGACCGGAGTCGACGCCCGGGTCGTGCGCCAGGAACGGCGGCAGGCCGTGCGAGCGGTTCACGTCGAGCATCCGGTCGGTGCGGCGCTCCGCGATGCTCGCCACGTCGGCGGTCGGGATGGCGAGGAAGTCCAGCACGTAGGCGATCGGGGCGCCGTGGAAGTTGCCGTTGGACTCGACCCGCCCGTCGGCCAGCACCACCGGGTTGTCGATCGACGACGCCAGCTCCCGGTCCGCGACGGTCTCGGCGTAGGCGACGGTGTCCCGGGCCGCGCCGTGGACCTGCGGCGAGCAGCGCAGGGAGTACGCGTCCTGGACGCGGGTGCAGTCCGGGCCGCGGTGGCTGTCCATGATCTCGGAGTCGCGCAGGAGCTCCGCCATGCGCCGCGCGGACCGGCCCTGACCGGGGTGCGGGCGCAGCGCCTGGAGGTCGGCGGCGAACACCCGGTCGGTGCCCAGGAGGGCTTCCACGCTCATCGCGGCGGTGAGGTCGGCCACGTCGAGCAGGTAGGCCAGGTCCCGCACGGCCAGCACGAGCATGCCGAGCATGCCGTCGGTGCCGTTGATCAGCGCCAGGCCCTCCTTCTCGGCCAGGCGCACGGGCCGGATGCCCGCCTCCGCGAGGGCGGTGGAGGCCGGGACGAGGACGCCGTCAGCGTTGCGCACGTCGCCCTCGCCGGTGAGGGCCAGGGCGGCGGCGGACAGCGGCGCGAGGTCGCCGGAGCAGCCGAGGGAGCCGAACTCGTGCACGACCGGCGTGATGCCGGCGTTGAGCATCGCGGCCATCGCCTCGGCGGTCTCCAGCCGGACGCCGGTGTGGCCGCTCGCGAGGGTCTTGAGGCGGAGCAGGACCAGGGCGCGGACGACCTCGCGCTCCACCTCGGGCCCCGCGCCCGCCGCGTGCGAGCGGACCAGGGACTGCTGGAGCGCGGCGCGGGGGGGGGGCGGGGGTTGGCGGGCCCCCAGGCCCCCCGACCGGCGGGGAGGGGCCGAAGGGGGGGGGGAGGGGGGGGGGCGGGCGCGGGAAGTGGAGCC
>NZ_JBFAAX010000016.1:0-39191 GCF_040639995.1 Actinosynnema sp. NPDC023658
GCTCGCCGCCGAGGACGGCGGCCATGCCGGTCGGCGTCGCCGCGCAGGCGGCGGCCATCTCGGCGCCGCGCACGGCGGCGAGCGCCACGGCGTCGTCGCTGCTCAGCACGCCCGCGATGGCGGCGGCGGCGAGCTCGCCGACGGAGTGGCCGGCCACGATCGTGTCGGCGGGCAGCTCGACCCGGCGGCGCAGCTCCTCGTAGGCCAGCAGGGCGAGCGCGACGACCAGCGGCTGGGTGACCGCGGTGTCCTTGATCTCGTCCGCGTCCGCGGTGGTGCCCAGCCGGGCGAGGTCGAGCCCGGTCGCCTCGGACCAGGCGGCGACGCGCTCGGCGGCCCCCTCGACCTCGAGCCAGGGGGTCAGCATGCCGGGTGTCTGGGACCCCTGTCCGGGGGCGAGGAGCGCGATCACCACCTCACTGAACACGGTCGCGGCCGTTTCCGGTGATGTCGCCACTGACGAAACCCGAGACGCTGGCTTGTAGGGTCTCTACAAATGTGACTCGGAGATGAACGTAGAACGACGTCCCGTGTTGTCGATCCCTGCCCAAATCGGACATGCGTCGTCCGTCACACTCGTCCGAGGGTCGTCCGGGAGGGTCACCACAGGCCGCGGGCCCGGGCCAGCCGCCCCACGGAGAGCGCGATGCGCAGCACCAGAGCGTCACGGGGGTCGTTGGCGTTGCGCCCGGTGAGCTCGGTGGCGCGCTTGAGCCGGTAGCGGACGGTGTTCGGGTGCACGAACAGCTTCCGCGCGCAGGCCTCCAGCACCCCGCCCACCTCCAGGAACGCGTCCACGGTCTCCAGCAGGGAGCCACCCGCGTCCTCCAGCGGCCGGGCCACCCGGTCCACCAGCTGCCACTCCGCCTCCGGGTCGCCCGCCAGCGCCCGCTCGGGCAGCAGGTCCAGCGACCGCACCGGCCGCGGCGCGGCGGGCCACCCCACCACCGCGCGCAGCCCGGACAGCGCGTCACCGGCGCTGCGGTGCGCGTCGGCCAGGCTGGTCACCGTCGGACCGGCCACCACCGGGCCCGGCCCGAACGCGTCGGACACCCGGACCAGCGCCTCACCCCGCTCGGTCTCACCGCCCAGCACCACGACCAGCCGCGAGCCCTGCACGCTCAGCAGCACGGGCCGGCCGATCCGGGCCGCCCGGCTGCGCACCTCGAACACCACCGCGGGCGGGTCGTCCGACGGCGGGTTGCCCACCAGCACCGTCGCCTCCGCCGCCGGGTCCCAGCCCAGCGCGGTGGCCCGCGACAGCAGCGACTCCTCCGCGTCCCCACGCACGATGCCGTCCACGACCAGCGCCTCCAGCCGGGCGTCCCACGCGCCGCGCGCCTCGGCCGCCGCCGCGTACGACGTGGCCGCCGAGAACGCGATCTCCCGGCCGTACCGCAGGACGCCTTCGGTCAGCAGCGCGCGCTCGGCCTCGTTCTCGGCCAGCTTGGGCAGCAGCTCCTCGAACAGCTCCAGCGCGATCCGCACCAGCTCCACGGTCTGCCGCAGGCTCACCCACCGCGAGATGTCCTTGGGCGCGGAGCGGAACGCCTCGGCGGTCAGCCGGATCGCCTGCTGCGGGTCGTGCAGCCAGGACACGAACCCGGACACCCCGTTCTGGATCAGCAGCGTCACCCCGGCCCGCTGGTCGGCGGGCATCCGCCGGAACCAGGGCAGGCGTTGCTCCATCTCGGCCACGCTGGCCGCGGCCAGGTCGCCCGACGCCCGGCGCAGCGTTCGCAGGGTGTCCCGCGACAACGCGGTTGAGCTGGTCATACCGAACACGATCGCACGGGCGAGGGACGCCTACACCAACGAGTGACTCCACCTGACGCTGTGCGCCGATCGTCTTACCGTCGGTGCCGTCGTAGGACCGGTTCGTCGGGGAGGGTGCTCGTGCGCAGGTACATGTCAGTCGGCCTGGTGGTCGCCGCCGTGCTGGCGACGGCGGTCGTGCCGTCGTTCGGCAGGGCGCGCAGCGACCCGCTGTCCGAGTTCACCGCGCAGCAGCTCAAGTGGTCGCCGTGCAAGCAGCAGCTGGAGTGCGCCGAACTGGTCCTGCCGCTGGACTACAAGCGGCCCGAGGCCGACCGGATCTCGCTGGTGATCAGCCGCCGGAAGGCCTCCGAACCGGAGCGCAGGCGGGGGATCCTGGTGCTCAACCCCGGCGGGCCGGGCGGATCGGGCCTCGGCATGCCGGCGTTCCTGGCCGGCAGCGAGGTGGCGAAGGTCTACGACCTGATCGGGTTCGACCCGCGCGGCGTCGGCGGGTCGACGGCGCTGACCTGCCGCACCGTCCCCGAACTGGCCACGATGGACACCCGTCCGGCTGATTCCGAGTTCCCCAAGTGGGCCGCCGAGGCGCAGGCCGCGGAGGCCGCGTGCCACCGCGCGGCGGGCGGCATCCGGCCGTTCATCAACACCGCGAACACCGCGCGCGACCTCGACGTGGTGCGGGCGGCGCTGGGGGAGGAGAAGCTCAACTACCTCGGCTACTCCTACGGCACCTACCTGGGCGCGGTGTACGGCAGCCTGTTCCCGGCCCGCCTGGACCGCAGCGTGCTCGACTCGGCCGTGCACCCGGAGTGGATCTGGCGCGAGCAGTTCCGGGCGCAGGCGGTGGCGATGAGGCGCAACGTCGAGTTGTGGGCGACGTGGGTGGCGCAGCACCGCGACCGGTTCAAGCTCGGCGCGACGGCCGACGAGGTGATGGGCACCGTCGAGGGGGTCGCGACGGCCCTCGCGGTGAAACCGGTCGGTGACGCCACCCGCACCCGCTTCGACGCGGCCGTCGGCGTCGGCGCGCGCTACCGCCCGCTGTGGGCCGAACTGGCCGTGGCGGTGTCGCAGCTCCAGGCCGGCGCACCGTCCGAGGCGGGCGCGCTGATGTCCGGCTCGGCGGACGACGACCTGATCTCGGGCGTGTTCAACACCGTGACGTGCGAGGTCGACTGGCCGACCGACGTGGAGACCTACTACGAGGACATGCGGGTGTTCCGCGACCGCTACCCGTACGGCTTCGGCGTGCTGCGGGCGGCGCCGACCACCTGCGCGTTCCGCAGCTTCACGCCACCCGAGCCCGCCGTGGAGCTCAAGCGCGACGGCTACCCGGTCGGCGTGGTCGTGCAGTCGGAGGGCGACACCCAGACCCAGTACGAGAGCGGCCCGGCCATGGCCGAACGGCTCCGGGACAACCTGGTCACCGTGCTGGACGAGGGCAGGCACGGCCTCTACGGCAGCGGCAACGCGTGCGTCGACCGGGCCGTCAACCGGTACCTCGTCAACGGCGTGCTGCCGCCCAGCAGCTCCGCCTGCCCCGGCGACCCGCGGCCCACGGTGGACCAGCCGACCTCGCCGCTGCACGTGCGGACCTACCTGGACGGTCTCGCCCTGTCCGTGCGGATCTGAGGACCGGCCACGCGAAAACGCCCGGCGCGAGCACCTCGCGCCGGGCGTTTCCCTCTCCCCGGTCCCCACCGGTGATTCCACTCTGGACCGCCGGCGCGAGAACCGCCACGTCAGTCACCCTTTCGTGCCACCACTTCAGGTTGCCGGGTGATTCGGGCTGGGAAACGATCCGGTCCACAAGCGACATGCGAAGGAGGGGCGTCGTGGGCTCCCGGATCACCGATGGACTCGGGCAGGCGTGGGCGATGGTGGCCACGTTCGTGCCGAAACTCCTGGGCTTCCTGCTGGTCCTGATCATCGGGTGGCTGATCGCCAAGGCGTTGGCCAAGGCCGTCGGGTTCCTGCTCCAGCGGGTCGGCTTCGACCGGCTCGTCGAGCGGTCCGGCCTGGGCGGCGCGATGGCGAAGTCACCGGTCGACGCCTCCAACCTGATCGTCAAGCTCGTCTACTACTTCGTGCTGCTGATCGCCCTGCAGCTCGCGTTCGGCGTGTTCGGCACCGGCAACGCGGTGAGCGCGCTGCTCAACGACGTCATCGCCTACCTGCCGCGGATCGTCGTGGCCATCGTGCTGGTGCTCGTCGCCGCCGCCGTCGGCAAGGCCCTGCGCGGCCTGGTCACCGGCGCGCTGGGCAACCGCCCGTACACGAAGGTGCTCGGCGGCATCACCTACGGCTTCATCGTCGCGCTCGGCGTGATCGCCGCCCTCAACCAGCTCGGCATCGCCGTCGCGGTGACCATGCCGGTCCTGATCGCCGTGCTGGCCACGATCGCGGGCGTCATCGTGGTCGGCGTCGGCGGCGGCCTGGTCCGGCCGATGCAGCAGCGCTGGGAGGGCTGGCTCGACCGCATCCAGCAGGAGTCGGCGAGCATCACCCCGGCGCCGCGCCGGTCGCAGGAGCCCGTGACGGCCGCAGCCAGGTCGGCCCGGCACGCCCCGGCGGACCCGCCGACCCCGCCCGCCGGCCTGTCGATCCCGCCCGTCGAAGGCCGCTGAACCCGTCCGCGACGCACGTCCGCGCAGGCCCCGCCCGGCACCACGGGCGGGGCCTGCCGCTCGTCACGGCTCAGTCCAGCCCGTCCAGCACGTCCGCCCAGCTGACGTACGCGAACCCGGTGGTGGCCAGGTCACCCGTGGCCGGGGTGCGCTCGCCGTCCTGCACGACCAGCAGGCCCTCCGGGTAGTCCGGGCCGAGGTCGGCGGTCACCAGGTGCGCCCCGTCGGAGTGCTCGACCGAGTCGTTGCCCCGGCCGCGGCCCACCACGAACTCGCCGGCGTAGCGGTTGCGGCCGGTCCGCTCGTAGACGACGAACCGCGAGTCGCCCTGGCTGGACGCGACCAGGTACCCGTCCCCGACGGTCAGCCCTTCGGCGTCCGCGACCAGGTGCCGCCCGCCGAAGCCGGGGTCGGCGCCCGACACCGCGCACTCCCCGGTCTCCGGGTCGTAGGTCTGCGGCACCCCGAACGAGCGAACCTCGTCGATCAGCTCGGGCCTGCCGAACCCGGTCGCCCGCAGCGGCACGCGCCAGATGCCGACGTCCTCCTGCGCCGCGTACAGCACGCCGTGCCGCGAGTCGACCACCATGCCTTCGAGCTGCGGTCCCTCGCCCGGCTCGCCGCACGGCGCCCAGGAGGTGCCGTCGGGCAGCCGGAACAACGACGGCAGGTCCAGCGAGGCCACCGCCGACGTGCCGACCGAGCCGCCCGGACCGGCCGTCACGCGCAGCAGCGCCACCGTCGTCCCGTTGCGCCGGTTCACCACGACGACCGGCGTGCGGCCGACGAACCCGGCCGCCAGCCCGTAGGCGGTGCGCTGGTCGTCCACCTCCGCCTCCGACGCGGAGAACACCGGCCGCGCGCCGGGGTCGGTCACGTCCCGCAGGACCGCCGCGCCCGCCGCCGCACCGCGCCCGTCGACCTCGTAGACCCGCACCCGGTCCCGGCCGCGGTCGCTGACGAACGCCAGGTCCTGCACCCGCCCGCCGACCGGCACGCGGGCGAGCACGTCGACGTTGTTGAACCGACCGGGCTTGGCGTCCGGCGTCGGCGCGGTGGGCGCGGGGTAGGTGCCCAGCGTCCGGCCCCGCAGGTCGAACGCGACCAGCCCGCCCTCCTTGAGCGTGCCGAGCACGACGCTCTGCCGGGCCGACCGCGGGTGCACCCAGACCGCCGGGTCGTCGGCGTCGGCGTTGGCGGGGCTGCCGGACGGGTCGTCGACGAACGCGCGGGTCTGGGTGACCGGCACGACCTCGACGGGACCGGGGGAGGACGCGACCAGCAGCGGGACCACCGCGGCCATGAGCAGGATTCGCATTCGGCGGAAGCTACCGGCCTCCGGTGTACCGGGGTTGAAGTCGAGGTGACCGGTTCTCGGTTCTTGCGGACTGTGCCGTCGATCACCACAGGAACACTTTCACGCGCCATGATGTTCCGACGCGATGTAGAGACATGCGCTCCGGGGCTCGGTGGAAATCCGAACCGGCGGTCACAGCCCGCGACCCGCCCACCAGGGCGGTTGACCCGGTGGAACTCCGGGGCCGACGGTGAAAGTCCGGATGGGAGGCGCGCATCACGTTGGCTTGCCATGCCCCGGGGACGACCTGTCGGGGATGGAGGACGCGGTGCACGTCTTGATGGAGCAGGGCTTCACGCTGTTCGGGCAGAAGGTCTCCTGGGCGGAGTTCACCGGCCAGGTCTTCGCGCTGGTGGTGGTGTACCTGGCGCAGAAGCGCTCGCTGTGGACGTGGCCCGTCCAGCTGGTCTCGGTCACGCTGCTGTTCGTGGTCTACGTGTCCGCCCACCTCGGCGGCACCGCCGCGCGCCAAGTGGTGATCGCGCTCATCACCCTCTACGGCTGGTGGGCGTGGACGCGCCGGCGTGACCCGGTGTTCGGCGTGGTGGTCCGCAAGGGCACCGCGCGGGAACGCCTCGCGGTGGCGGTCGCGTTCGTCCTCGGCACGATCGGGTTCGCGCTGGTGCTCGACGCGCTGAACGCGTCCTGGGCGCCGTGGCCGGACGCCGCGATCTTCGTCGGCACCGTCCTCGCCTTCACCCTCCAGGGCTTCGGCCTGGTCGAGTTCTGGCTGGTCTGGCTCGTGGTGGACGCGATCGGCGTGCCGTTGCAGATCCAGTCGGGGCTGTGGTTCAGCGCGGCGGTCTACACCGTCTTCGCCGTCCTGGTGATCCGCGGCTGGATCGACTGGAACCGCGCCGCGAAGCAGACGAACGCCCGCGTCGAGGCGGTCAAGCCCTAGCGGCCCTGCTCGGCCCGCTCCAGGTCGTCCGCGAGCTGGTCCATCGACTCGTCGACCGAGTCCGGTTTCTCCAGGACGTGGTGCAGGCTCTCCTGCATCACGCTGGTCAGCACGTCGTAGTGCGGGGACGGCCGCCGGGCCCGGGCGCCCAGCAGGCTCCGGCGCAGCTCGGGCGACACCAGGCCCGGCTCGTCGTAGAGGAACTCGATGGTGGGCGCGAACCCGGCGCGCTGGGCCATCAGCCGCTGGTTCTCCACGTCGGTGACGAACCTGATGAACCGGCGCGCGGTCGCCTGGTGGGCCGAGCACCGGGACACGGCCAGGTTCCAGCCGCCCAACGCGCTCGGGCCCGGCAGCGGGACCGCGGCCCACCTCCCGACCACCTTCGAGCTCTCCCCGTCGTCGAGCCGGGGGCCCGCGAACGGCCAGTTGCGCATGAACAGCGCCCGGCCGGCCATGAACTCCGCGAGGGAGGTGTTCTCGTTGAACTCCAGCGCCTCGTGCGGGATCCAGCCCTGCGCGACGCCCTCGGCCAGGGCGCGCACGCCCTCCTTCGCCTGCGCCGAGTCCGGGTGCCGCAGGTCGCCCTCGTGCGCCCAGATGGCCTCGGCGGCGTTGACGGTCAGGCCCTCGTAGCGCCCGAGCTGGGCCACGTAGCCCTCCAGGTCGTGCTGCGGGGCGATGGTGCTCGCCTGCCACCTCAGCTCGGCCCACGTGGTCGGCGGCTCCACCCCCGCGTCATCCAGCACGTCCGTGCGGTAGTAGAGCAGCCCGGCGTCGCTGCGCCACGGGACCGCCCACAGGTGCTCCCCGTCCGGGGTCTTCGCCGCCTCCACCGCCTCCGGCAGCATCCGGTCCACCCAGAATTCGTCGGGATCCAGCTCCACCAGGTGCCCCGCCGCGGCGAACGGGGCCGTCCACACCATGTCCACGGCCATCACGTCGTAGCAGTCGGGGCCGCCGCGCACGTCCTCGAGGTCCTGGGCGCGGGCGGCCAGCTGGGCGCGGTGGCCGTCGGTGGTGTTCGGCATCTCCACGAAGGCCACCTGCTCGCGCCGGTCGGCCTGCGCGTTCCAGCGATCGACCAGCTTCCGCACCTGCCCGCCCGCCGTGGTGTCGGGGCCGTCCACGAACGTGATCGGCCCGGTGCCGTCCTCCACGTCGTCCCGGACCGGGGCCGTGCACGCCGCCAGCAGCACCACCAGCGGCACGAGTGCGCGGATCACGTCACTCCCCCCACGCGGCGCGCGCGACGTCCGCCAAGGCGGTTTTCTGGCGCTCAGATGGCCCGGAGCCGTTCCGGTCGACGATTTCGTGGCAGGACCCCCCATGATCGTGTGCGACGGCGTAGAGGGCCGTTGAGGGCGCGCACGCCCCCTCCTCGAACCCGACGGCCACCACCTCGACCAGACCGCCGAGGGTCGTCCTCACCGCCGGGGCCGGGGCCCGCGACGCCACCACCACGACGTCCGCCTTCCGCCGGACGGCCTCCTCGACCAGGTGCTCGGACAGCGGCAGGTCGATCACCTCGTCACCCGGACCGCGCAGCTGCCGCACCTGCTCGAGGAACAGCGCCGCGTCGGCGGAGCCGTCACCGGCCACGCCGATCACCCGCGGCTGGCTCGCGGCCTTCCACGCGTCGCGGATCGCCTTCGCGTCCGGCTCGTCGGGCAGCACCAGCGGTCGGTCGGCGCGCACCCCCGGTCCCGGGTCCGACCCGATGTTCCAGTCCACGTCCCGGAACCCCGCCCGCCGCAACTCGTCCTGGGCGGACGGGGAGAGCAGGTGCTGCCGGAACCGCTCCACGGCCTGCCGGCGCCGCTCGTTCACCGGCCGGGTCGGTCGCTCGACCTCCACGAACGGGTGGTCCAGCACCAGCACGCCGTCCCGCGGGTAGAGCACCCGGCACCCGTCCGTGCCGGCCACCGACTTCTCCGACCCGACGACCAGCACGTCGTCGACGCACGGCTGCGCGGTGGTCGAGGCGCTGGTGAGCTCGTGGAGCTCGCGCGGCATCTCGCCCGTCTTCAGGTACAGCCCGCCCACCGCGGCGCGCACCTGCGCGGCGGCGGCGATCACGCCGACGCCCGACGACGTGTCCACGGCGGCCGTCCGGCCCATCCGCCCCCACCGGAACTGGTCGTCCAGCGCCGCGGCCAGTTCCTCCGACACGCCCACGACCATCGGCGACACCGCCACGCCCCCGCGGGGCCGCAGCACCGTGTCGGTGCGGGTCCGCAGCGTCGCCTGGGTGGGCCGGACCTCCGCGCTGCTGTCCGGCAGCCACACGTGCGGTTCGGGGCCGACGCCGGTGAGGTCGGCCGTCGACCAGCCCCGGCCCAGCGCCGCCGCGGCCTGCTCGTCGGAGGGACCGCTGAACACCAGCGCGTCCACCTCCTTGCAGCCCAGGTCGTTGCGCCGCTGCGCCTCCTCCTCGAACTCCAGCGCGATCCAGCGGACGACCCCCTCCAGCTCGTCCGACGTGAGCACGTTGAGCTGGACCGGTGGTGGGCAGGGCGGCACGGCGGGTGGCGAGGCGCCCGCGGCGTTCGTCACGGCCACGAGCAGCAGCACCGGCACCAGCAGGGCGGCCTGCGGGCGGAGCCTGCCGCGCCGCGGTCCGGGCCTCTCCTCGACCGGCTCGTCTTCCGCCTTCCGTTCCGCCGTCCCTCCCGCGACCGGGCCCTCCGGGACGACCTCGGCCTGGCCGCTGTGCGGCACGTGCAGCCACGCGGGGCCGCGGACCTCCTTGACCTCCACGTCGACCCGGCGGAACGACCCCGGGTCCATCGCCGGGTCCGGGCGCACCACGTCGTCGTAGAACCGGTCGGAGACGATCAGGGCGACCAACGCGGTCGAGCGGTCCAGCGCGTCGCGCAGCGGCCGGGAGTCGAGCAGCCGGAACGCCAGCGTCACCTCGTCCCCGATCGCGCCGTGCTCGTCGTGCTGCACCTCGCCCGCGGTGATCGCCATCCGCAGCCGGAGCCGGGCGTCGTCGGTCCGGGTGGCGTTGTAGCGGCGCAGCTCGTCCAGCAGGGCGCGCGGCAGGCCGCCGACCACCCGGCTCTTGGGCATGTCGGCCGGCACGAGCACGAACACGCCGTCGCCGCGGTCCTCGTGGTGGGTGGCCGACCAGTCGAGCCCGCTGTCGTCGAACGCCGCCCGCAGCGCCGCGTACATGCCGCGCCGGATCTCACCCTGGGGAACGCGGGCCCGCTGCCCGAACGCGGACACGTCGACGACCACGACCGTGCGGTGCAACGCGTGCTGCGGCTGCGTGCCCACTCCGACCCCTCGTTGGAACGCCGGGTTTGTGCGCCAAGTCTATGGGGTGGATCACAACGCGCAGCGGGAACGGGGACATCTCCGCTGGTGGGCCGCATTACTGCGGAGACGCCTCGGGGCGGCCACGCCGTCGCGTGACCGCCCCGAGGTCCGAACCGATCAGGCCACGCCGGGGTCCGAGGTGGACGGGCCCGCCGCGCCGACGTCGTCGATGCGGTACTTGCGCGCCGCCTGCACGACCAGCGACTGCTGGATCTCACCGCGCTTGGCCAACGCGGCCAGGGTGGCCACCACGACCGACTCGGCGTCGACCAGGAAGTGCCGCCGCGCCGCCGGCCGGGTGTCGGAGAAGCCGAACCCGTCGGTGCCCAGCGTGGTCATGTCCGTCGGCACGTACGGCCGGATCAGGTCCGGCACCGCGCTCATCCAGTCCGACACCGCCACGACCGGACCGGCTGCGTCCGCCAGCACCTGGGTGACGTACGGCACCCGCGGCTCCTGGTCGGGGTGCAGCAGGTTGTGCCGGTCGACCTCGACCGCCTCGCGCCGCAGCTCCGAGTACGACGTCGCGGACCACACGTCGGCCTGCACGCCCCACTCGTCGGCCAGCATCCGCTGCGCCTTGACCGCCCACGGCATCGCCACGCCGGAGGCCAGCAGCTGCGCCCGCGGACCGCTCTGCGCCGGCGCCTGCTGGTACCGGTACAGGCCGCGGAGCAGGCCCTCGACGTCCAGGCCCTCCGGCTCGGCCGGCTGCTGGTACGGCTCGTTGTAGACGGTCATGTAGTAGAAGACGTTCTCGGCGTTCTCGCCGTACATCCGCCGCAGGCCGTCCCGGACGATGTGCGCCACCTCGAACGACCACGCCGGGTCGTACGCCACCACCGCGGGGTTGGTGTGCGCCAGCAGCAGCGAGTGCCCGTCCGCGTGCTGCAGGCCCTCACCGGTCAGCGTGGTGCGGCCGGCCGTCGCGCCCAGCACGAAACCGCGCGCCATCTGGTCCGCCGCCGCCCACAGGCCGTCGCCGGTGCGCTGGAAGCCGAACATCGAGTAGAAGATGTAGATCGGGATCATCGGCTCGCCGTGCGTGGCGTAGGACGTGCCCGCCGCGGTGAACGACGCGGTCGAACCGGCCTCGTTGATGCCCTCGTGCAGGATCTGGCCCTGCTCGCTCTCCTTGTACGCCAGCATCAGCTGGGCGTCCACGGAGGTGTACATCTGCCCGTTCGGGTTGTAGATCTTCTGCGCCGGGAACATCGAGTCCATGCCGAACGTGCGCGCCTCGTCCGGGATGATCGGCACGATCCGGCCGCCGATCTCCGGGTCCTTGGCCAGGTCGCGGACCAGCCGGACGAACGCCATCGTGGTGGCGACCTCCTGCTTGCCCGAGCCCTTGCGGATCACGTCGTAGACCTTGTCGCCCGGCAGCACCAGCGCCTTGGACTTCGTCCGCCGCTCCGGCACGAACCCGCCCAGCTGGCGGCGCCGCTCCATCAGGTACTGGATCTCCGGGGAGTCCTTGCCCGGGTGGTAGTACGGCGGCAGGTACGGGTCCAGGTCCTTGTCCTCGATCGGGATGCGCAGGCTGTCCCGGAAGAGCTTCAGGTCCTCGTGGGTCATCTTCTTCATCTGGTGCGTGGCGTTGCGCGCCGCGAAGTGCGGGCCCAGGCCGTAGCCCTTGATGGTCTTGGCGAGGATGACCGTCGGCTGGCCGTGGTGCTCCACCGCCGCCTTGTACGCCGCGTACACCTTGCGGTAGTCGTGGCCGCCGCGCTTGAGGTTCCACACCTCGTCGTCGGACATGGGCGTGACCAGGTCCTTCGTGCGCGGGTCGCGCCCGAAGAAGTGCTCGCGGACGTACGCGCCGTCGTTGGCCTTGTACGTCTGGTAGTCGCCGTCCGGCGTGGTGTTCATCAGGTTGACCAGCGCGCCGTCGCGGTCGGCGTGCAGCAGGGCGTCCCACTCGCGGCCCCAGATGACCTTGATGACGTTCCAGCCCGCGCCGCGGAAGAACGCCTCCAGCTCCTGGATGATCTTGCCGTTGCCGCGGACCGGGCCGTCGAGGCGCTGCAGGTTGCAGTTCACCACGAAGGTCAGGTTGTCCAGCTGCTCGTTCGCCGCGACCTGCAGCAGGCCGCGCGACTCCGGCTCGTCCATCTCGCCGTCGCCGAGGAACGCCCAGACGTGCTGGTCGGACGTGTCCTTGATACCGCGGTCGTGCAGGTAGCGGTTGAACCGCGCCTGGTAGATCGCGTTCATCGGGCCGAGGCCCATGGACACGGTGGGGAACTCCCAGAAGTCCGGCATCAGCCGCGGGTGCGGGTACGACGGCAGGCCGCCGCCCGGGCCGGCGTGCGAGTACTCCTGGCGGAAGCCGTCGAGCTGCTCGGCGGTCAGGCGGCCTTCGAGGAACGCCCGGGCGTACACGCCGGGGGAGGCGTGACCCTGGATGAACACCTGGTCACCCCCGCCGGGGTGGTCCTTGCCGCGGAAGAAGTGGTTGAAGCCCACCTCGTAGAGGCTCGCCGACGACGCGTAGGTCGAGATGTGGCCGCCGACGCCGACGCCCGGCCGCTGCGCGCGGTGCACGGTCATCGCCGCGTTCCACCGGACCCAGGCCCGGTAGCGGCGCTCCACCTCCTCGTCGCCGGGGAACCACGGCTCACGCTCGGTGGGGATGGTGTTGACGTAGTCCGTGCTGGTCAGCGAAGGGACGCCGACGTGGCTCTCCCTGGCCCGCTCGAGCAGCCGCAGCATCAGGTAGCGGGCGCGCTGCTGCCCGCCGCCCTTGAGCGCGGCGTCGAACGACTCCAGCCACTCCGCGGTCTCCTCCGGGTCGATGTCGGGGAGGTGGGCGGCCAGACCGTCACGGATGACGCGTACCCGCTCGGGGGGGTTCTGCGGGGCCAAGGGATCTCCTCGTTCCGGTGTCTTCTCAACCCCATCGTCGCCCGACAGTCACGGTCCCGTCACCTCTACCGGTGAGTAACTCTGGATCGTTTCTCTCGCGCGCGCGAATAGGAGGTGTGTAGAGCGTGCCTCATGCCCTCGGAGGGCCGCACCCGGGGGTACCCGATGCGGCGTGTCTTGGCTCTTACGGTTGCGCGTGGCGGGGCAGACAGTGTTCGCTAGCCGCGACTGGTAGTGACATCGCGCGGCAGTCGTACCCCGGCTGCCGCTCTTGTGTACTTGGAGGAGTGGAAGCCGTGGTCGCCGCGGAAGACGCCGGCAAGATCGGTGTCGCCGACAGGCTCGGGATCGAACCGGGCAGCGTGGTCCAGGAGATCGGCTGGGACGAGGACGTCGACGACGACCTGCGTGCCGCGATCGAGGAGCGGGTGGGCGGTGATCTGCTCGATGAGGACTCCGACGAGGTCATGGACGTGGTCCTGCTGTGGTGGCGCGAGGAGGACGGCGACCTCGCCGACGCCTTGATCAACGCCACGACGGGCCTCGCCGACGACGGCGTGATCTGGGTGTTGACACCCAAGACGGGCCGCGCCGGTCACGTCGAACCGAGTGACATCGCCGAGGCCGTGTCCACCGCTGGGCTCGCCCAGACCTCCAACATCACGGTGAGCGGTGACTGGTCCGCGACCAGGCTCGTCTCCCCGAAGTCGGCGAAGACGAAGCGCTGACCGCGGCGAGGAACGCCGACCGCCATGCCCTAGGCTCGACGGCGGGCTCCCCGATCGGGTGGAGCCCGTTCTTCGGGTTGCTCTGGTTCCGGTGGAGGGTTGCATGGTCGAGGTTGGTGCTCAGGCCCCCGACTTCACGCTCAACGACTACAACAAGCAGCCCGTGACGCTGTCCTCGTTCCGCGGGGAGCGCAACGTGCTGCTGGTGTTCTACCCGTTCGCGTTCAGCGGCATCTGCACCGGCGAGCTGTGCCAGGTGCGTGACGAGCTGGCGGTGTACGAGGACGAGAACGTGCAGGTCATCGGTGTGTCCGTGGACACCCCGTTCAGCCTGAAGGCGTGGGCCGCCCAGGAGGGCTACCAGTTCCCGCTGCTGTCGGACTTCTGGCCGCACGGGGAGGTCGCCCAGGCCTACGGTGTGTTCAACGACCAGGCGGGCCTGGCCAACCGGGGCACGTTCCTCGTCGACACCTCCGGCGTGGTCCGCTACGCCGAGGTGAACGCCCCGGGCGAACCCCGTGACCAGGAGGCGTGGAAGAAGGCCGTCGCGGCCTTGTCCTGACACCTGCCCGGCGCCGTCGACGTGTCGCCGGCGCTTCGGGGCGCGTAGCTCAGCGGAAGAGCACTCGGTTTACACCCGAGCGGTCGCAGGTTCGAATCCTGCCGCGCCCACCCCGCCCTCCCGGGCCGCAACTCCGCTTCCCGTTCGGCGTGCGCTGGAAAATGATCCGGAACGGCCCGCGAGTACTTCTTGCGTTCAGGTGAGCGACGAAGGCGACGGGCGGTGGGTCGTCTTGTGCCACCGGCCTTCGCGCAGCTGGTAGGTGTGGTGGCCGATGGTGGTGTCGAAGGTGATCCAGCGGTCCATCGGGATGGGTTCGGTCAGCAGTTCCTCGCGGGCCTGGTCGGCGCACGGGATCAGGCGGGACTGCTTCAGCTCGTCCGTCCGCGCGAACTCCGGGATGCGGGCGAAGCGGGCGGTCACGGCGGTGACGTCCAGGTCGGGGTCCAGGGCGATCGGGCCGTAGCCGCCCACGTCGTTGGTGCGGAACGCGACCGTGGCGCGGGCCCGGTCGGCCGCGGCGGAGGGCCAGCGCAGCGACAGGGGGCCGAAGCGGGTGCTGCCGCCCAGCGCTGCCGCGAGTCGGCGTTCGAGGGTCGGCAGGACCGGGTCGTCGTCGGGCAGCGCGCGGGTGACGACGACCAGGTGCGAGGTTTCTCGGATGGTGTTCACGGCGGTCGGAACTCCTCCTGCCTGCGTGGCGGAAACGAAGCGGAAAGGGCTCGGGGTGACGTGATCACCGTGGCTCACGAACGGGTGGAACGGTCGGGGCGCTCGGCAAGCGGCAAGCGGCCTGAGCCCAGTGGCGGAACGGCCCCGCACAGCCGATGAGGTGCGACGATGCACGCTGCGGCACGGGATTGGGCGAGTCGGGTGGGCTCGCTCGGAGCGAAGTCACTCGATCGAGTGATTAACGGATTTCGTCGGTGATCGGGGCTCGACAATGCCGCGGTTCCCGAATGGTTCGGCTGATCGGATTGTCGGGTCGTGGACCGTTCGGCGCACGAAGGCGCCGCTTGACCCTCGTAGCCCGTTCGGCGCATTAGGGGCTGCTCACAAATCCCCCTGGGTGACATCCGCCTGTGCCGGGGCGGGCCGAAGACGTAACTTCCTCACATGTCGCCCAGGGTCGTCACCGCAGTCGTCGGTGTCGCGTTCTTCCTGGCCGGGATGCTGATCATGCTGCTGCCCCTGTCCGCGGACTCGCCGTCGGGCATCGGGGTCGCCTGCGGCAACAGCGTCGGCGTGGGGTTCGACCAGGCCGCCGTCGAGGCGGAGGGCGCGGCGTTCGTGCGGATCTGCGACCGGCTGCGCCGGGAGCGGCTGGTGTGGGCCGCACCGGTCACCGCGGTGGGGGCGGTGCTCGTGGTCGGGGCGCTCGAGGCGCGTCGGCGGTCGTCCAAGTAGCTACCTGCGAGTAGCTTCTACCGCATGACGTGGATGATCTACGGGGCCAACGGGTTCACCGGCACGCTCGTCGCGGAACTGGCGGTGCGCCGCGGGCTGCGGCCGGTGCTGGCGGGACGCGACGCCGCGAAGGTACGCCCCCTGGCCGAACGGCTGGGCCTGGAACACCGGGTCTTCGGCCTCGGTGACGCCGCGGGGGCGTTGGCGGACGTGGACGTGGTCGCCCACTGCGCGGGCCCGTTCGCGGCCACCTCGGGGCCGATGGTCGACGCCTGCCTCCGCAGCGGCACGCACTACGTCGACATCACCGGCGAGATCGACGTCTTCGAGGCCGTGAGCCGACGGGACGCCGACGCGAAGGCCGCCGGGGTGGTGCTGCTGCCGGGCGCGGGTTTCGACGTCGTGCCCACCGACTGCCTGGCCGCCATGCTGCACGAGGCGCTGCCCACGGCCACGCACCTCGACCTGGCGTTCCTGGTCCAGGGCGGCGCCAGCTCGGGCACGGCGATGACCGCCGTCGAGGGTTCGGGCGGCGGCAACCGCGTCCGGGAGGACGGCGTCCTCCGCTCCGTGCGGCTCGGCCACCGGCGCCGCACCGCCCACTTCCGCGACCGGCCGCGGCAGGTGGGCACGATCCCGTGGGGTGACGTGAGCACCGCCTACCGGTCCACCGGCATCCCGAACATCGCCACGTTCACCACGATCCCCGGCGTGCTGGGCACGCTCCAGCCGCTGACCGCGCCGCTGCTGCGCACCCCCGTGGCGCAACGGCTGGGCAGGGCGCTGGCCAAGCGCATCGGCGGGCCGGACGACGCCACCAGGGCCAGGACGCGCTGCCAGGTGTTCGGCGAGGTCTGGGACGCCGAGGGCAACCGGGTCCGGGCCGCGCTCACCGGGCCGAACGCCTACGACCTCACCGCCGACTCCGTGGTCAGGGCCGTCCAGCGCGTCCACGAGGTGACCCCGGGCGCGCACACGCCGTCCAGCGCGTTCGGAGCGGACTACGTCCGGGCGCTGGACGGCGTGGTGGTCGACGAGCCGACCTCAGCGGGCCGACAGCAGTGAGGTGATCTCCTGGGCCGCGCCGCCCGCTTCCAGCAGGTGGCGCAGGTTCTCCGGCAGCACGTCGCCGCGCTTCTGCACGGCCTGCGCGTACAGCCGGCCGGCGCGGTAGGACGAGCGGACCAGGGGACCGGCCATGACCCCGGAGAACCCGATGCCCTCGGCGGTCTCCTTGTGCACGACGAACTCCTCCGGCTTCACCCACCGCTCCACCGGGTGATGCCGGGGCGAGGGCCGCAGGTACTGCGTGATGGTGATGATCTCGCAGCCGGCGTCGTACAGGTCGCTCAACGCCTCGGTGACCTCGTCCGGCGTCTCGCCCATGCCCAGGATCAGGTTGGACTTCGTCACCAGGCCTGCCTCGCGGGCCGCGGTGATGACCTCCAGCGACCGCTCGTAGCGGAACGCCGGCCGGATGCGCTTGAAGATCCGCGGCACGGTCTCCAGGTTGTGCGCGAGCACCTCGGGCCGCGACGAGAACACCTCGGCCAGCTGCTCCGGCACCGCGTTGAAGTCCGGGATCAGCAGCTCGACGCCGGTGCCGGGGTTCATCGCGTGGATCTGGCGGACGGTCTCGGCGTACAGCCACGCGCCGCCGTCCTCCAGGTCGTCGCGCGCCACGCCGGTCACGGTCGAGTAGCGCAGCCCCATGGCCTGCACCGACTCCGCCACCCGCCGCGGTTCATCGCGGTCGAGGTCGGCGGGCTTGCCGGTGTCGATCTGGCAGAAGTCGCAGCGACGGGTGCACTGCTCGCCACCGATGAGGAAGGTGGCCTCCCGGTCTTCCCAGCACTCGTAGATGTTGGGACAACCGGCTTCTTCGCACACCGTGTGCAAGCCCTCGCGTTTGACCAGGCCCTTGAGCTCCCGGTACTCGGGGCCCATCTTCGCCTTGGTCTTGATCCACGAGGGCTTCTTCTCGATGGGCGTTTGGCTGTTGCGGACTTCCAGCCGCAGCAGCTTCCGACCTTCAGGTACGACGGTCACGGCTTCAACCCTACGTCACGAGGGGTCGGGTGCGACGCCCGTGAGCTTGGCCGTCAAGTCCCACAACCGGCTGGCCGCGAGGTCGTCGCGGGCGGCCGTGGTCGACCCGGCGGGGGCCGGGTGGCCACGCATCCCGCGGAAGCCGTCCGGCCCGTAGTAGCCGCCCGGCTCCGCGTCCGGCGACGTGGCCGCGTAGAGCTGCGGCAACGCCCCGACCTCGACGGACTGCGAGAAGAGGTCACCGATCCTGGCGCCGATCCCGAGCAGCGCGCTGCGCCGCGCGCGGGCCATGTTGGCGCTCAGCTCGGTGGCGGTGATGCCGGGGTGGGCAGCGACGGACGTCACGTCCACGCCGGCCGCGCGGGTGCGCCGGTCCAGCTCCCGGGCGAACAGCAGGTTGGCCAGCTTGGACTGCCCGTAGGCGCCCCACGGCGTGTAGCGGCGGGCCTCGTAGTTCGGGTCGGCCAGGTCGAGGCGGCCCGCCTGGTGGGCCAGGCTGGACACGGTGACCACGCGCGCGCCCGGTCGGGTGCGCAACGCGGGCATCAGCAGCCACGTCAGCGCGGCGTGGCCGAGGTGGTTGGTGCCGAACTGCCGCTCGAAGCCGTCGGCGGTGCGCCCGAACGGCACGGCCATCACGCCCGCGTTGTTGACCAGGACGTCCAGCGCGTCACCGGTGCGGTCGCGCACGAGCGAGGCGGCCCCGCGGACCGACGACAGGTCGGCCAGGTCGAGCTGCACCAGCTCGGCCGTGCCGCCGGTGGCGCGCACCCGCTCCAGCGCGCGCTGCCCGCGTTCGGGGGACCGGCACGCCAGCAGGACGCGCGCGCCCCTGCCCGCCAGCACCTCGGCGGTGCGCAGGCCCAGGCCCGAGTTGGCCCCGGTCACCAGCACGGTGCGCCCGCTCTGGTCCGGGATGTCGGCGGTGTCCCACTTGCGGGCGATCCACTTCGGCATGGCTCAATACCTACAGGCGATCAGGCGCTCTTGGCGAGCCGGCGGTGCCTGCCGGGCACGACCGCCGGCCGGGTGCGGACCAGGTTCGCGAACGCCGCGCCGACCCGGGCGATGTCCTCGCCCGGCTCGGACAGCTCGGCGAGGCCCGCGGTGAGCGCCAGCAGGCGCTGCTCGCGCTCGACGGCCTCGGGCGAGGTCAGGTGCGCGTCCAGCACCGCGCGCAGCACCGGCTGCTCGCTGGCGAGCGCCCGCCACGTGCGCGCGACGGTCTCGACGCGGTCGTCGCTGTCCTGCAACGCCGTGCCGAGCCGCCCGGTGAGCTGCTGCATCCAGCGGTAGTGCAGCGCCAGGAGCAGCTCGTCCTCGGAGGCGAACAGGTCGCGGTCGAACGCCAGGGGAGCCGCGGGGGCACCCGCCGCTGCGCGGAGCACGGCGTCCAGAGCGTCGCGCCGTCGGTAGAAGTCGGACCAACCCATGATCACGCCCTCCTGTCGTGGTGACCGGCGTCATACCCCAGGTCTGTGGCATACCGTCGGTATGGCCGATGGAGCGAACATACCACGGGTACGTACCGTCGGTATGTCGTACGGTTGTGAACGTGGTGACAGTGCGGTCGAGGCGGTTGGACTACTCGGAGTCGACGAGGCAGGCCCTCGTGGACAGTGCCGTGGAGCTGTTCACCAAACGGGGGTACGCGGGCACCTCGCTGGACGAGGTGGCCAAGCGGGCGCGGCTGACCAAGGGCGCGCTGTACCACCACTTCAGCGGCAAGCAGGCGTTGTTCGAGGCCGCCTTCGACTCGGTCGAGACGAAGTTCATGGAGCGGCTGGGCGAGATCGTCAGCGCGCCCGGAGACCCGTGGGAGACCGCGATCGAGGGCCTGCGCGCGTACGTCCGGGTCTGCCTGGAACCGGCCTACCAGCGGATCGTGATCCACGAGGCGCCGGTGGTGATGGGCTGGGAGCGCTGGCGCGAGGCCGAGGAGCACTTCAGCTACGGCCTGCTGCGCTCCACGATCGAGGTCCTGGTCACCTCCGGGGAGCTGGAGCAGCTGCCGGTGGAGACGATGAGCAGGCTGCTGTTCGGCGCGCTGTCGGCGGGCGCGAGCACGATCGCCGGCGCGTCCGACCCGCGCAAGGCCAGCGCCGAGGTCGAGCGCACCATCGTGCGGGTGGTCGAAGGGCTGCGGGTGTCCGAGGCGGCCCCGACCGCGCCTCCCGCGGAGGAGAAGCGGTCGCGCTCGCGCCGCCGCTGAGGCCGTCGCGCCCACGGCGTCGTCGAGGTCTTCGAGACGCTCGGATCGCGAGCCGGTCGCACGCACGACTAGCGTCGACGGGGTGGAACTCCGCATCTTCACCGAACCCCAGCAAGGCGCTGCCTACGACGACCTGCTGGCCGTGGCGCGCACCGCCGAGGCCGCCGGCTACGGCGCGTTCTTCCGCTCCGACCACTACCTCAAGATGGGCGACGTCGACGGCCTGCCCGGTCCGACCGACGCCTGGATCACCCTCGCCGGTCTCGCCCGCGACACGAAGACGATCCGGCTCGGCACGCTGATGACCGCCGCCACGTTCCGCCACCCCGGCCCGCTGGCCATCTCCGTGGCGCAGGTGGACCAGATGTCCGGCGGCCGGGTCGAGTTCGGGTTCGGCGCGGGCTGGTTCGAGGCCGAGCACACCGCGTACGGCCTGCCGTTCCCGTCCACGGTCGAGCGCTTCGAGCGGTACGAGGAGCAGCTGGAGATCATCACCGGCCTGTGGGGCACGCCGGTCGGGCAGACCTACGACTTCACCGGCGAGCACTACCGGCTGGCCGGCTCGCCCGCGCTGCCCAAGCCCGCGCACGACATCCCGGTGCTGGTCGGCGGCACGGGTCGCAAGCGCACGCCCGCGCTCGCGGCGAAGTTCGCCGACGAGTTCAACCTGCCGTTCCAGGACGCCGACACGGCCGTCGAGGTGCTCGCCCGGGTCGACGCGGCCTGCGAGGCCATCGGCCGCGACCCGGCGGACATCACCCGTTCCGCAGCGTTCGTGGTGTGCGTGGGGCGGGACGACGCGGAGGTCGCCCGGCGGGCCGGCGCCATCGGCCGCGAGGTGGACGAGCTGCGCCGCAACGGCCTGGCCGGCACGCCCGACGAGGTCGTGGACAAGCTCGGCGCGTGGCGGGAGCGGACCGGCATCAGCCGGGCCTACCTCCAGGTGCTCGACCTGGCCGACCTCGACCACGTGGAGTTCATCGCGGCCTCCGTCGCGCCTCAGCTGCGCAGCTGACCGGCGACGTCCGACGCGGCGGTGAGCAGGACGAGCACGGGGACGGTCGCGGCCGGCCGCAGCCGGTAGCTCCCGCGCTTGTCCTGCTCCACCACGCCGGACGCGGTCAGCGCCTTGAGGTGGTGGTAGAGCCTGCCGGTCGACCCGAGCCGGGCCGCCTCCTGCAACGCCGTCGAGGGCTGGGCGCCCCTGGTGAGCAGGGTGCGGACGATCTCCACCCGCACCGGGTGCGCCAACGCCGACAGCACCTCGACCCGCGGCCCGTCCGGCAGCGACCGCGCGCGGTCCGGGGTCGTGTCGGTCCGCCACCACACCGGGCCACCGCCCAGCGCGACCTGCCCGCCGGAGCCGTGCCGCTCAAAGCCGTAACCGCCGGAGTCGGGGCCGCCGGGACCGTGCTCGCCGTCGTCGCCCGCCGCGGGCAACGGCAGCGCCCCGCGCCCGTCGCCCTCCAGCGCGGCCACGCGCTGTTCCAGCTCGGCAAGTCGCTGCACCAGGTCCACCGCGGTGATCCTACGAGAGGCTCACCTGGAATTCGCGCAGGACAGCGGGCTCCACCAGGGCCGTTCGGACCAACCCGGCGAGCTCCTCCGCCCGCGCGGACCACGCCTCGTCGACCTCGCGGGTCAGGACGACCGCACCGCCCACCCGGCCGTCCTCCCGCCGCACGCCGACGCCGACCGCGACGACCCCCGGCAGCGACCCGACCACCGGATCGTCGAGCGACGCGCCGGTCAACGCCCGGTGCACCTCCGCCGCCGTCCCGGCCCACGTCCCGCGCGCCCACGAGCGCCGGCCCTCGTACGCCTTCGGCACGTCGGGGAACCGCCCGAGCACCTCCAGCCGCAGCCGCGGATCACCCAGGTACCGCTCGACCTCCACCGCACGCCCCAGCACCAGCCGCAACACCTCGGTCGAGAACGCGGGCACGGCCACCCCGAGCCGCTGCCGCAGCCAGTCGCCGGCCGCGTAGTCGCCGTGCCGGACCACCACCGACACCAGCTGCTCGACCGTCACGAACCGCTGCGGCTCGTCGGCCGTCACGCCGTTCGTGCTCGCGATCCCCAACGCCCTCAGCGCCGCCTGATGCGCGCCACCGTCCAGCCCGAGGAAGTACTGCTCCCAGTCCGCGACGCGCACCCGCTCCCGCGGTCCGAGGCCGCTCGCGGCGTACGCCGCCAAGTGCTCGACGTGCCGCACCGACGCCAACGGCTGCCGCTCGTGCGGCCGGTGCACGACCCGCCCGCCCCGCCCGTCGTCCAGCACCGCGGCCACGTGCCGCCGGTTGGCGCGCAGCCAGCCGAACCAGCCGTCCGGCTCGGCCGCCGCGGTGCCGGGTAACAGCGTGGCGGCGCCGGCGACCCCGCAGGCGCGGAACAGGTTCCGTCGGGTCAGGAGCACGACGAATCTCCCCCTCTGGTAGTCCGTAATTCCGGAACCCTAGAGGGGGAGTGCGTCGGCTGTCAGCCCGTCTGCACCGCGAACGTCACGCCGGCGGCGACCGGCTCCGGGCGGGCCAGCGTGCGCTCGGTCAGCGGCAGGTCGCCGTTCAACGCGTCCACGACCGCCCGGCGCGCGAGCGGCAGCACCTCGGCCACGGTCACGTCACGGCCCAGCTCGTGCGACAGCGACGCCACCCCGGCGTCCCGGATGCCGCACGGGATGATGTCGCCGAAAGCGCCCAGGTCGGCGTTGCAGTTGATCTCGAACCCGTGCATGGTGACGCCGCGCTGCACCCGGATGCCGATGGCCGCGACCTTGCGCTCGCCGCCCTTGTCGTCGGCCGGGATCCACACGCCGCTGCGGCCCTCGACCCGACCCGTGCGCACGCCGAGCTGGTCGCACACGTGGATCAGCGCCTGCTCCAGGCGGCGCACGTACTGCACCACGTCCAACGGCTCGGCCAGCCCCACGATCGGGTAGCCGACCAGCTGACCCGGGCCGTGCCAGGTGATCTTGCCGCCCCGGTCCACGTCGATGACCGGGGTGCCGCCGCCGCGGGGTCGCTCCTCGGGCTCGGTGCGCCGACCGCACGTGTAGACGGGCGGGTGCTCCAGCAGCAGCATCGTGTCGCCGGACGTGCCCTCGGCGCGTGCCTCCGCGAGTCGGCGTTGCAGGTCCCACGCGGCCAGGTAGTCGACGGTGCCCAGCTCACGCACCTCGATCGGGTCCGTCGAGGCGCGGCAGGAAAGGTCAGGACTGCTCACGTCTCGACAGTACGCCCACGGGCAGCAGCCCCAGGGCACGGCCGACGAGCAGGCCCACGCCCACCACGGCCAGCACCGCGCCGACCGTGTCGGTGAACCAGTGCATCTCCAGCACGACCCGGCTGGCGGCCGTGAGCACCACCGCCGTGCAGGCCAGCACGACGGCGAGCCGGAGGTGCCGACGGGCGAGCCACGCGCACAGCACCACACCGGTGAACGCGACCGAGGTGACCGCCGTGACGTGCCCGCTCGGGTAGGCCCACTTCGGGAAGTCGACCGGGCGGACCCGCCGGAAGGCGTAGCGGGCGAACAACGTGGCCCAGCAGACCGCCAGCAGCACGGCGGACCGCGCGATCAGCGGGTCCTTCGCCAGCAGCGCCCGCAGCGCCAGCGACACCAGCGCGATCGTGGCCAACCCGGGGCTGAGCACGAAGCTGACCACCGCCGCCGAGTGCACGAAGTCCGGTCCGAGGTGGACCGCGGCCAGGTGCAGCTCCCGGTCCAGGGCCGGCGGCTCGTCGCGGACCGTGAAGCCCAGGACCGCCGAGGCCAGCACCAGCAGGACGCCGAGCAGTACGCCGATCACCCCTCGACGGCCGCCGCCACGGCGGCTCCGAGCGCGGGGTGCAGGAACTGGAAGCCGCGCTGTTCGAGCACCCGCGGCACGGCGCGTTGACCGGCGAGCAGACCTTCCTCGGCCATGTCGCCCAGCACCGCCCTCAACGCGAACGCGGGCGCGACCCACGGCGTCGGCCGGTGCAGGGCGTGACCGACCGTCCGGGTGAACTCGGCGTTGGTGACCGGGCTGGGGGAGGTGATGTTCACCGGGCCCGAGACGTCGTGCTCGACCACGAACCGGATGGCCGCGACGGCGTCGTCCAGCGAGATCCACGGCATGTACTGGCGGCCGTCACCGAAGCGCGTGCCGAGGAAGAGCGAGAACAGCGGCTTGATCCTGCCGAACAGGCCGCCGGACGGGCCGATGACCAGGCCCGTGCGCATCCGCACCACGCGGGCGTGCGCGTCGGCGGGCCCGGTCGCGGCCTCCCACTGGCGGCACAACCCGGCCAGGAAACCGCTGCCCGACGGGCTCGTCTCGTCGACGACCTCGTCACCGGTGTCGCCGTAGTAGCCGATCGCACTGGCGTTGACCAGCACCGGGACGCCGCGCTCGGCCACGGCCGCGGCCAGCACCTCCGTCGGCACCGTGCGGCTGTCCAGCAGCACCTGCTTGCGCGCGTCGCTCCACCGCTTGTCCCCGACGCCCGCGCCGCAGAGGTTCACCACCGCGTCCACGCCGTCCAGCGCCCCGGCGTCGATCCGGCCGGCGGGCGGGTCCCAGCCGCGCTCGTCCGGCGCGGACGGCCGCCGGCGCACCAACCGCAGGACCTCGTGCTCGGCGCCGCGCAGCGCGGCGACCAGACTGGTGCCGATCAAGCCCGACGACCCCGCGATGACAACGCGCATGCGTTGATCGTCTCGCAGCCGGGGGCCGGTTGCACAGCGGCGGACGTGTCACCCCCACCACGCCGAAGGCCGCCCCCGGCGAACCGGGAGCGGCCTTCGAGGTCGTGGGGCCTTACAGACCCAGGTCCGCCTCGAACGAGCCCTCTTCCAGCCGGTTCTTCACCGTGGTGAGGAAGCGGCCCGCGTCGGCGCCGTCGACCAGCCGGTGGTCGTAGGTCAGCGCGAGGTAGGCCATGGACCGGATGGCGATCGTGTCGTCGCCGTTCTCGTCCGTGATCACCACCGGCCGCTTCTTGACCACGCCCACGCCCAGGATGCCGACCTGCGGCTGCTGGATGATCGGGGTGTCGAACAGCGCGCCGTTGCTGCCCAGGTTGGTCAGCGAGAACGTGCCGCCGGTCAGCTCGTCCGGGGTGAGCTTGTTGGCCCGCGCCCGCGCCGCCAGGTCACCGATCTTGTGCGACAGGCCGGCCAGGTTCAGGTCTCCCGCGTTCGCGATGACCGCGTTGAGCAGACCACGCTCGGTGTCGATCGCGATGCCCAGGTGCTCGGCACCGTGGTAGACGATCTCCTTCTTCTCCTCGTCGATGGAGGCGTTGAGCACCGGGTGCTGCTTGAGCGCCTCGACCGCCGCCTTGGCGAAGAACGGCAGGAACGTCAGCTTCGTGCCCTCGCGCTGCTCGAACGCCGCCTTGGCCCGGTTGCGCAGCCGGGCGATCTTGGTGACGTCCACCTCGAACACCTGGGTCAGCTGCGCCGAGACCTGCAACGACTCGCGCGTGCGCTGGGCCACGATCTGCCGCAGCCGGGGCAGCTTCTGCACCGTGCCGCGCTTGCCGCTGGTGTCCGCCGGGGCGGAGGCGACCCGCTGGGCGGGCGCGGACGCCTGCGCGGCGGCGGGCTTGGGCGCCTCCTCCTTCGGGGCCTTCGCGGCCTCGACGGCGGCCAGCACGTCCTGCTTGCGGATCCGGCCGCCCACGCCGGTGCCCTTCAGCGTGGACAGGTCGATGCCGTTCTCCGACGCGAGCTTGCGCACCAGCGGCGTCACGTACGGGGCGCCGTTGGCCGACTCCTCGGACGAGGACTCCTGCTTGGGCGCCTCCTGCTGGGGGGCCTGCTGCTGGGGGGCCTGCTGCTGGGGAGCCTCCTGCTGGGGAGCCTCTTGGGCGGGGGCGGGCTTCGGCGCCTCCTGGGCGGGAGCCGGCTTCGGGGCTTCCTGCGAGGGGGCGGGCTTCGGGGCTTCCTGCGCGGCGGGCGCGGGCGAACCCGAACCGATCACCGCGAGCTGACCGCCGACCTCGACGGTCTCGTCCTCACCCGCGCTGATCTCCAGCAGGGTGCCCGCCACCGGCGACGGGATCTCGGTGTCGACCTTGTCGGTGGACACCTCCAGCAGGGGCTCGTCGACCTCGACCGAGTCCCCGACGGCCTTGAGCCACCGGGTCACGGTGCCCTCGGTGACGCTCTCGCCCAGCGCGGGCATGGTCACCGGGGTGCCCTCGGCCGCGCCACCACCGGACTGGGCCGGCGCCTCGGCGGGAGCCGGTGCGGCCTCGGCCTGAGGTGCGGGCTCGGGTGCGGACTGCGGCTCCGGCTGGGCCTCCTCGGCCGGCGCGGTGGCGTCACCGGCGGACGAGTCGGACGACGAATCGGAGGACCCGGAGTCGGAGCCGTCACCGATGACGGCGAGCTCGGCGCCGACCTCGACGGTCTCGTCCTCCTGGGCGACGATCTTCTGGAGCACACCCGCCGCGGGCGACGGGATCTCGGTGTCGACCTTGTCGGTGGACACCTCCAGCAAGGGTTCGTCGACCTCGACGCGGTCACCCTCCTGCTTCAACCAGCGGGTGACCGTGCCCTCGGTGACGCTCTCGCCGAGTGCGGGCATTTGGACGGAGAAGGCCATCGTTCGCTGACTCCTCGTGCGTGGGTCGGTGATCGGCTGACTGGGGTGCGACGGTCAGCCGTGCACGTGCAGCGGCTTGCCGGCCAGGGCGAGGAAAGCCTCGCCGAGGGCTTCTGTCTGGGTCGGGTGGGCGTGGATCAGCGGAGCCACGTCCTCGGGGTAGGCCTCCCAGCTGTAGATGAGCTGGGCCTCACCGATCAGCTCGCCGACCCGCTCACCGACCATGGTGACACCGACCACCGGGCCGTCGGGCGCCTTCACGAGCTTGACACCCCCGGCGGTCTTCAGGATCTGGCTCTTGCCGTTGCCCGCGAGGTCGTAGACGAACGTCTCCGCGGAACCGTACTTCTCCTTGGCCGCGGCCTCGGACAGGCCGACCGAGGCGACCTCGGGCTTGCAGTAGGTGACGCGGGGGATGCCCGCCTCGTCGATCACCTTGGGGTTGAGCCCGGCGATGTCCTCCGCGACGAAGATGCCCTGCTGGAAGCCGCGGTGCGCGAGCTGCAGGCCGGGCACGATGTCACCGACGGCGTAGACGCCGGGCACGCTGGTGCGCAGCCGCTCGTCGGTGATCACGAAGCCGCGCTCGACCCTGACGCCCGACTCCTCGTAGCCGTGGCCCGCGGTGTTGGGGCCGCGGCCGACGGCGACCAGCAGCAGGTCGGCCTCCAGCACGTCGCCGGACTCCAGCGTGACCGACACACCCGAGTCGTCCTGGGTCGCGCCGGTGAACTTCACGCCGGTCTTGAACTTGATGCCGCGGCGGCGGAACGCGCGCTCCAGTTGCTTGGACGCGTACTCGTCCTCGGCGGGGACCAGGCGGGGCAGCGCCTCGACGATGGTCACCTCCGCGCCGAAGGAGGCCCACACGCTGGCGAACTCGACGCCGATGACGCCGCCGCCGAGCACGACGACCTTCTCCGGGATGAAGTCCAGGTTGAGCGCCTGGTCGCTGGTGATGACCCGGCCGCCGATCTCCAGGCCCGGCAGGCTGCGCGCGTACGAACCGGTCGCCAGGACGACGTTCTTGCCGGTGTAGCGCTGACCGTCCACCTCGACGGTGTTCGGGCCGACGAACGTGCCCGCGCCCTCGACCAGCGTCACCTTGTTGGCCTTGACCAGGCCCTGCAGGCCCTTGTACAGCCGGCCGACCACGCCGTCCTTGTACGAGTTCACGCCCGCGATGTCGATGCCCTCCAGCGAGGACTTCACGCCGAACTGGTCACCCTCGCGCGCGTTGTCCGCGACCTCCGCCGCGTGCAGCAGCGCCTTGGTCGGGATGCAGCCGCGGTGCAGGCACGTGCCCCCCAGCTTGTCCTTCTCGACCAGGATGACGGACAGGCCTAGCTCGGCCGCGCGGAACGCGCAGGCGTAGCCGCCCGAGCCGCCACCGAGGATCACAAGGTCGGCGGAGGTGTCGGTCACGGGTTCTCCCTGGAGAGCTTGATGCCTTACTCCGCGCGGGTGCGCGCGTGTGGTTGCCATCTTGTCACTACCGTGCGAACGACGGCGACGCGGTGTCCTGTTGGGATGATTTGGCCCCGCCTTCACACGCCCGCCGGCACCATGGTCGCCAGAAGTCCCGGCAGGAGGTGGCCCGGTGGGCCTGTTCGACCGTTTCCGCAGGAAGCAGCGCCCCGGTGTGCTGCGCTCGGCCACGACCACGGACACCGGCCACCTCGAGCGGTGGGCCGCCGAGCGCCGGGGAGTGGAAGCCTACGTCGAGCCGAAGACGACCGTGACGGAAACCACGATCGTGTTCGTCGCGCACGACGGCGAGTGGACGCGTCGCCGGATCGACGGCACGGAGGGCGCCAAGCGCCTGGCCAAGAAGCTGCAGATCCCGATCTACGACGCGGGCATCGTGGGCTACCCCAAGCGGATGCGCGAGTACTCGCGGCGCAAGGGTCGGTCCTAGCGCGGTCCGGCACCGCCCAGGCCGTCCCACAGGGCGGTGACCAGGGCTTCCGGGTCGGTCGGCCGGTCGGCGAAGAAGCCGAGGAACGTCTGGTAGTGGCACGCGCCGAGGAGCAGGTCCGCGACCGCCTCCGGGTCGGCGCCCGCCGGTAGCCGGCCCAGCGACCGTTCCGCCTCCAGGTACCGCACGAGCATCCGCGGCACCATCGCCGGCCCCGTGCCGTGCACCTTCAGCGCCTCGCGGTGCGCGGCCAGCAGCGCCGGCTCGGAGAAGATCGACGCGGCGATCGGGAACGTCTCGGCGTAGAACGCCATCGCGGCCCGCGCGATGTCGATCAACGTCCGCCGCACGTCGCCGCGCCCGGCCTCCAGGCCCGTCAGCAGGGTGTGCAGGCCGCTCGGCGTCCGCTCCCTCAGCACGGCCAGGAACAGGTCGGTCTTGTCCGCGAAGTGCTTGTACAGCGCCGCTTCCGAGAAGCCCGCCTCCTTGGCGATCTCCTTGGTGGTCGTCCGCGCCAGCCCTTTCGTGCGCATGACGTGTGCCGCCGCGTCGAGCATGCGGTCGCGTGTGCCCATGGCGCTACCCTAGAGGTTAGTAAGTACTCACCAACCGAAGGGCGCGGCATGAGGATCACCGTCTTGGGGGCCAGCGGGGGTACCGGCGCGAAGGTCGTCGAGCTGGCGCGGGAGGCCGGTCACGAGGTCACCGCGATCGTGCGCACGCGCAACGGCCGGGACACCGTCGCGGACGTGATGGACCCCGACTCGCTCGGCCCGCACGTCGCCGGGGCGGACGCCGTCGTGTCGGCCATCGGCTCGCGGTCGGCGCGCAGGCCGACGTCCGTGCAGACCGACAGCACCGCGGCCCTGGTCGTGGCCATGAAGACGCGCGGGGTGGGCCGGCTCGTCGTGGTGAGCAACAGCGGCATGGTGACCGACGGTGACGGCCCGTTCAGCCGTCACCTGGTCAAGCCGGTCCTGCGCCGGGTGCTCAAGCACCCGTGGGACGACATGGCGCGGATGGAGGAGGTCGTGCGCGGCAGCGGTCTGGAGTGGACGATCCTGCGCCCGCCGCAGCTGACCGACGGGCCGCGCACGGACGCGTTCCGCACCGCCGTGGACACCAACGTGAGGGGTGGCACGAGGGTGTCCCGGGCCGACCTGGCGGCGCTCGTGCTGCGCTGCCTGGCCGACCCGGGAACCGCGGGACACGCGATCAGCGTCGCGAACTAGCGGCTGGTCGCGGTCCGATCAGCCGTTGGCCGCGATGTCGGCGAGCACCGCCGCCAGGGTGCGCACCGGGACGCCGGTGCCGCCCTTGGTGGTGTAGCCGTACGGACCGCCGGTGTGGAACGACGGGCCGGCCACGTCGATGTGCGCCCACGTGACGCCCTCGGCCACGAACTCCCGCAGGAACACGCCCGCGGTGAGCATGCCGCCGAACCGGTGGCCGGAGACGTTCGCGATGTCGGCCACCCGCGAGTCCAGGTCGCCGCGCAGCTCGTCCGGCAGCGGCATGGCCCACGCCTGCTCGCCCACGGCGCGGCCGAGCGCGGCCACCCGGTCGCGGAACGCGTCGGTGCCCATGACGCCGGACGTCCGCTTGCCCAGCGACACGACCTGCGCGCCGGTCAGCGTGGAGGTCTCGATCAGGTAGTCCGGGGCGTCCTCGCAGGCGCGCACGATCGCGTCGGAGAGGATCAGCCTGCCCTCGGCGTCGGTGTTGAGCACCTCGACGGTCTTGCCGCCGTACATGGTCAGCACGTCACCGGGCCGGTAGGCGGTGCCCGACGGCATGTTCTCCGCCATCGGCGCCCACGCGGTCACCTCCAGCGGGAACTTGAGCTTCGCCGCCAGCACGACGGTGGCGATGACGGCCGCCGCGCCGCCCATGTCCGAGGTCATCTCGTCCATGCCCGCGGCGGGCTTGATGGAGATGCCGCCGGTGTCGAAGGTGATGCCCTTGCCGATCAGCGCGACCTTCTTGCCCGCCTTCGGGCCGCGGTAGGTGATGCGCACCAGGCGCGGGGGACGGCTGGAGCCGCCGCCGACGCCGAGGATGCCGCCGAAGCCCTGCTTGCGCAGCGCCTTCTCGTCCAGCACCTCGACCTCCAGCCCCTCGGCCTTGGCCAGGGCGGCGGCGCGGTCCGCGAACGACGCCGGGAACAGGTCGTTCGGCGGGGTGTTGACGAAGTCGCGGGTCGCGGTGACGGCCTCCGCGATCGCGGTGGACGCCTTGAGCGTCGCGCGGTGGGCGCGGATGTTGCCCTCGGCCGGCGCGACGAAGTCGACGCGCGCGACCGGGCCGTCGCCCTTGTTGGACTTGTAGGCGGTGAACGAGTACGCGCCCATCACGGTGCCCTCGACGGCGGGGCCGAGGTGCAGCGCGGACAACGTGCTGACGGCGCGCTTCTTGCCGGCCAGCGCGCGGGCCGCGGCACCGGACGCGCGGCGCACCTGGTCCTCGGTGACCGAGCCGTCGTCGGCGGGCTTGCCCAGGCCCACGGCGAGCACGACGCGCGCGCCGATCTTGCCGAGCGCGGGTGCGGAGACGACCTCCTCGGCCTTGCCGCTCGCGCCCACGGCGTCGAGCAGGTCCAACAGGCCGCCGTCGAACGCGGCGGCGACCGCCTCGGACCCGGCGGCGAGGGCGAGGCCGTCCGGTCCCTGGACTGTGCCCACCACCACGGCGTCGGCGGTGGTGCTGCTCGGGTCACTGTCGGTGATGGCCAGCTTCGGCGCGGTCACTGCGGCTCCTTGACGGGGTCCTCCCGGCGCTTCCTGGTCGTGCGGCGGGATCGGGGTGGATCGTGACGAATGCTAAAGGTCTTGTTCACACCCATGTCCGTCGCACCTTCGATCGCAATGAGTAACAATTAACACGAATGGGGGTCAACCGGCCGGGCGTTCGCAGTCACCTGGATGATCTGCGACTGTGTACCGGTGACAATCACGCTCCGTGCGGGGGCCGTGGCACTCGCTCTCGGCGCGACCCTGGGCGCCGGTGTCTTCACCGGGTTCGCCCCGGCTGCGGCCGTCGCGGGTCCCTGGTTCCTCCCCGGCCTGGTCCTGGCCGCGCTGGCCGCGCTGTGCTGCGCCTACTCGACCGCCGACCAGCACCGCGCCTACCCCGACGCGCCCGGCGGCTACGCCTACATCCGCAACCAACTGGGCCCGTGGCCCGCGCGCATCGGCGCGAGCGCCCACCTGGTCGGCAGAGCGGGCATGGCGGCCGCGCTGGTCGGGGTGTTCGGCGCGTACGTGGTCCCGGAGCACCGCGTGCTGGCGGCGTGCGGCCTCATCGCGGTGACGGCGGCGCTCGGCGCGGCGGGCTTCCGGTGGACCACCGGTCTGAGCGTGGCCGCGGTGGCCGTGGTGCTCGGCGTGCTCGCGCTGGTCGTGCTGGTGTGCTTCTCGGTCGCGCCGCCGGACAACGTCGCCGCCGAGGTGGTCGACGCGCCCGGTTTCGAGGGGGTGATGAGCGCGTCGCTGCTGTTGTTCGCCGCGTTCGTCGGCTTCGAGCGGATCACCGCGCCCAACGCCGGTGACCAGGTCTTCTCCGCCCGCGTGCTGCGCGTCGCGGTGCCCGTGGCCATCGGCCTGACGCTGCTGGTGACCGTCGCCGTCGGTGTGGCGGTGCTGCGCCAGCTCGGATCGGCCCGCCTGGCGCTGTCGCCCGCGCCGCTGCGGGACGCGCTGGTCGTCGCGGACGGTCGCTGGCTGCTGCCCGTGCTCGGGCTCGGTGCGGCCGTCGCCGCCGTGTCCTGCCTGTTCTTCGTGCTCGCGTCGGCCCGGCGCACGCTCGTCGGCCTGACCGAGACCGGCGACCTGCCGCAGATCCGCGCCGGCTGGCCGCTGGAGGTGGTGAGCGCGGCGCTGGCCGTCCTCGGCGTGGTGGCGCTGCCGCCGTCGACCGCGCTGGCGGTGGGCGCGTGCGGCACGGCGTTCTACTACGGCTTCACGAACGCATCGGCGCGCGTGCTGCTCCAGGAGGACCGGACGTGGCCGATGCGCACGGCGTGCCTGGGGCTCGGCCTGTCCGTGCTGCTGGCGATGAGCGCACCCGCCGACGCCCTCGTCATCACCGGCGTCGCGCTCGCTCTGGGTACCGGGTTGCTCGCTCTGGGTCGCGTGCGGCAGGCCGTCGGCTAACCCGTCCGGATGGTAGGAGGTCCGAGCGTCGGGACAGCGATTTTCCGACGTCCCACTGGCGGCTATCGTGCTGCCATGACGACCGCGTTGCCTTTCACCCGGACCCCCAACCCGCAGCCGGCGACCCCGGAGCGCGTTGCGGAGGTACTCGCGAAGCCGGGCTTCGGGCAGCACTTCACCGACCACATGGTGACGATCCGCTGGAACCAGGAGCAGGGCTGGCACGACGCCGTCGTCGAGCCCTACCGCCCGCTGGAGCTGGACCCGGCGGCCATGGTGCTGCACTACGGCCAGGCGATCTTCGAAGGGCTCAAGGCCTACCGCCAGCCCGACGGTTCGATCGCCTCCTTCCGCCCCGAGGCGAACGCCGAGCGCTTCCGCGCGTCGGCCCGCCGCATGGCGATGCCCGAACTGCCCGACGAGCTGTTCCTCGGATCGCTGCGGGAACTGCTGGCCGTCGACGAGCGGTGGGTGCCCGCCATCCCCGAGGAGTCGCTGTACCTGCGGCCGTTCCTGTACGCCACCGAGAAGGGGCTGGGCGTGCGGCCGTCGAAGGAGTACCTGTACGTGCTCATCGCCTCGCCGGCGGGCTCGTACTTCAGCGGCGGGTTGAAACCGGTGACGGTGTGGCTGTCGACCGAGTACGTGCGCGCGGCGCCGGGTGGCACGGGTGCGGCGAAGTTCGCGGGCAACTACGCGGCGTCACTGGTGGCGCAGGCGCAGGCCGCCGAGCAGGGCTGCGACCAGGTCGTGTGGCTGGACGCGGTGGAGCGCCGGTGGGTCGAGGAGATGGGCGGGATGAACCTGTTCTTCGTCCTCGGCACCGGTGACGACGCCCGCGTGGTGACGCCGGAGCTGTCCGGCGCGTTGCTGCCGGGCATCACGCGCGACTCGTTGCTGCAGCTGGCGTCGGACTTCGGGCTCGGGGTCGAGGAGCGGCGGTTCTCCACCGAGGAGTGGGAGAAGAAGGCCGACTCCGGTGAGCTGACCGAGGTGTTCGCCTGCGGCACGGCCGCCGTGATCACGCCGGTCGGGCACGTAAAGCACGCCGAGGGCGAGTTCAGCGTGTCCGGTGGCCGCACGGGCGACGTGAGCATGAAGCTGCGCAACCACCTGACCGGCATCCAGCAGGGCCTGGTCCCGGACACCCACCACTGGATGACCCGCCTCACCTGATCGCGCGAGAGTCCTACCTCCACGCCGCGAGAGTCCTACCTCCAGACCTCGCGTGTCCTACGTTCGGAACGTGCGTGTCCTACGTTCGCGCACCCCGAGTTGAATGCTCACGACGGACGGCCGTGCGCTGAGCGTTCAACTCAGGTGTCCTGAACGTAGGACTCTCGCGGTCTGAACGTAGGACTCTCGTGGTCTGGAGGTAGGACACGCGGGTTGGTCAGAGGGTGGCGACGGCCAGAACGGTCAGGGTGGCGGTTTCGCAGGCCGCGCCCAGGACGTCGCCGGTGATGCCGCCGAACCGCTTCCCGGTGTGGCGGATCAGCAGGGCGACGAGAGCGCCGGCCAGGACCACGCCGACCGGGCCGCGCCACGGGTCCACGAAGAAGCCCGCCACGGCCAGGACCGCCCACCACGCGACGGCCGTCCACCGCGGTTGGGTGCCCGCCACCAGGGCACCCAGGCCTTCCGGGCGCGCGGCCGGCACGCCGCGCAGGCAGCACAGCACGAACGCGGCCCGCCCGGCGGTCAGCGCCAGCAGCACCGCACCCCACCCGACGAGCGGGAACGCGGCGGCCTCGGCGCCCAGCACCACGATCAGCGCCACCACCGCGAACGGCCCCGCGCCACCGTCCTTCATCACGGCCAGCGCGCGCTCCGGCGGCCCGTAGCACCCCAAACCGTCGGCGGTGTCGGCCAACCCGTCCAGGTGCATGCCGCGCGTCGCCAGCGCCAGGAACCCGACGACCAGGAAACCGGCCACCGGACCGGGCAGCGGCAGCGCGAGCAGGCCCACCACCGCCGCACCCAGCAGCAACCCCACGAGCGGCGCGAACGCGATGGCCCGCCGTGCCGCCCGCGCGTCGACCTCACCGGAGCCGACGCGGACGGGCAGCACCGTCAGCCAGGACAACGCCAACCGCATCAGGCGGGTCCGGAGACGCCCGCGCTGTCGAAGGTCGCCATCTCGGCCAGCACCCGGGTCGCCATCACGACCAGCGGCAGCGCCGCCACCGCGCCGGAACCCTCACCGAGCCGCATGTCGAACTCCAGCAGCGGGTCCAGGCCCAGGTGCCCCAGCGCCAACGCGTGCGCGGGCTCCACCGAGCGGTGCCCGGCCACCCACCAGTCACGCGCACCGGGCGCCATCTCCTCCGCGACGATGGCCGCCGCACCGACCACCACGCCGTCCAGCACCACGGGCGTCTTGCGCACCGCCGCCTGCGCCAGGAACCCGGCCATCGCGGCGATGTCCGCGCCCGACGCGGCGGCCAGCAGCGCCACCGGGTCGCTGATCACCGGCCGGGCCCGGCGCAGCGCGTCCCGGATCGCGGCGGTCTTGCGCATCCAGCCCTGGTCGTCGATGCCCGTGCCGCGACCGACCACGGCCACCGGCTCGGAGCCGGTCAGCGCGGCGATCAGCACCGCCGCCGGGGTCGTGTTGCCGATGCCCATGTCACCGGCGATGAGCAGGTCCGCGCCGCCGTCGACCTCGTCGTCCACCAGCTTGCGGCCGATCTCGACCGCCCGCTCGGCCTCGTCGAGCGTCAGCGCGTCCTCGCGGTCGATGGACCCGGAGCCGCGGCGCACCTTGAAGTCACCGACCGGGGTGTCGGAGTCGACCGCCAGGTCCACCACGCGCACCGTCGCGCCCGCCACGTTCGCCAGCACGTTCACCGCCGCGCCGCCCGCGAGGAAGTTAGCCACCATCTGCCCGGTGACCTCGCTCGGGTACGCCGACACGCCGTGCTGGGCGACACCGTGGTCACCCGCGAACAGCACCACCCGGGGCCGGGTGAACGGCCGGGGCGGGCACTCGCCCTGGCACGCCGCCACCCAGGCGCCGAGCTCCTCCAACCTGCCCAGCGAGCCGACGGGCTTGGTGAGCACGGCGTGCCGGGCGAGCGCCTCGGTGCGCACGTGCTCACTGGGCGGCACTACGGGAGGGAACTCCCTGGCGGGGAACTCGACGGTCACCGACTACCTCCGGGTCAACGCAGTCGCAGGGGGATTCCGGCGACGACCAGCAGCACCTCGTCGCAGACCTCGGCCAGCCGCGCGTTGAGCGAGCCGAGGTGATCGCGGAAGAGCCTGCCAGAGTGGGTGCTGGGCACGACGCCGAGGCCGACTTCCGCGGACACGAGCACCAGCCGGGCGCGCGTCCCCCCGACCGCCCGGACCAACGCGGCGCACTCGTCCTCGACCTGCCCGATGCCGTGGCCCTCCCACGCGCCCGCGTCGTCCAACGCGCCCGCCAGCCACGTGGCCAGGTCGTCCACCAGGATCGGCGGGTCGGTGTCCCGGGTGGCGGTGAGCAGGGCGATCAGGTCGCTGGGCGCGGGCGCCTCCACCGTCGTCCACGTCGTCGGGCGGCGGGCGACGTGCTGGGCGATCCGCAGCTCCCAGTCGGCGTCATCGGGGTAGCGCCGGGCGGTGGCGACGTAGGTCACCACGTCCTCCGTGAGGAGCCCCTCGGCGTGCGCCGACTTGCCCGAGCGCGCGCCGCCCAGCACCAGTGTCCGACGCGTCACACCGCACCCCATCTGTTCCGGGAGGACATAGCCTGACCGGGAACGTTACCCGCAGCGCGCAGCGGAGGAGGCCGTCGTGGAGTACCGGTGGCGGTACCAGGACGAGCAGGGCCACGAGGTCGACGGCCCGCTGGTCGGGTTCCCCGACCAGACGGCCGCCGAGGACTGGTTCGGCGCGGAGTGGGCGGGGCTGCGGGAGGCGGGCGTCGCGCAGGTGACGCTGCTGCGCGACGAGTCCGAGGTCTACGGCCCGATGTCCCTCGCCCCGGCCGAGTAGACCGGGGCGGGGGCACGCGTCACGGGGTGACGGTGAACCGCGGGTCGGACTCCACGACGCCCTCGAGCACGTCGTCGATCTTCTTCAGCAGCTCGTCCTCCAGCTTCACGCCGGCGGCCTTCACGTTCTCGTTCACCTGCTCGGGGCGGGACGCGCCGATGATCGCGCTGGCCACGTTCGGGTTCTGCAGCGTCCACGCGACGGCGAGCTGGGCCAGCGACAGACCGGCCTCCTCGGCCAGCGGCTTGAGCTGCTGGACCTTCTCCAGCACCTCGTCGCGCAGGAAGCGCTGGATGAACTTCGAGCCGGTCTCGTCGGTCGCCCGCGAGCCCTCGGGCAGCGGCTGACCGGGCAGGTACTTGCCGGTCAGCACGCCCTGGCCGATGGGGGACCAGACGATCTGGCTGATGCCCTCGCGCTCGGAGGTCGGCACGACCTGCGACTCGATGACGCGCCACAGCATCGAGTACTGCGGCTGGTTGGAGATGAACGGGACGTTCAGCTCGCGCGCCAGCGCCGCGCCGCGGGCGATCTGGTCGGCGTTCCACTCGGAGACGCCGATGTAGAGCGCCTTGCCCTGCCGCACGACGTCGGCGAAGGCGAGCATCGTCTCCTCCAGCGGCACCGACTTGTCGTACCGGTGGGCCTGGTAGAGGTCGACGTAGTCGGTCTGGAGGCGCTCCAGCGAGCCGTTGATCGACTCCATGATGTGCTTGCGCCCGAGGCCCTTGTCGTTCGGGCCGCCGGGGCCGGTCGGCCAGAAGACCTTCGTGAAGATCTCCAGCGACTCGCGCCGCTGACCGGCCAGCGCGCGGCCCAGCACCGACTCCGCCTTGGTGTTGGCGTAGACGTCGGCGGTGTCGAACGTGGTGATGCCCGCGTCCAGGGCCGCCCGGACGCACGCGGTCGCCTGGTCCTCTTCGACCTGGGAACCGTGGGTGAGCCAGTTGCCGTACGAGATCTCGCTGATGTTCAGGCCACTGCGGCCGAGGCGTCGGAACTCCATGTGGCCGAGTCTAGTGAGAACTCGTTCGGCAAGCTAATGAACTCCCGGCGGCAGACGTGGAGCGACCCCCGGCGCAGGGGGACGCGCAGGGGGTCACGGCGGTCTGCGCCGCACCGGGCGCGTGCCACGCAGCAGCTCGAGGAGCCGGATCGCGTGTTGGCGACCCTCTTTGTCCGCTCGGAGAGACCAGACAACCACGACCAGCTGCGTGAGATACCGGAGCGTCACGACCGCGCCCACAACCCCACCCACTTGCACGACCTCGTTGGTCATGGCGCCACCTCCACATTTCGTGCGGGCCGGGATCGGCACGCACGCACGTGGGGCACGAGGGGCTCCCCCGACCGCTGAGCCGGGAGAGCCCCCCGCCCTCCCCCTGGTGGAACGGACGAGCCGTCCCGTGGGGGTGACGCATGGGCGAGGGGTTGTGGTCGTCTTCAGGATGCCCACCGGGACGCCCGGTGGCAACCATCCGATCGTGGTGCCGCCCGCGAGCGGTCAGATGCGGTCGCCCGGGCTCACCCGGGGCTTGGGCACGCGCAGGCGGCGCAGCTGGCTGGCGCGGATGAACGAGTACCAGCCGATGGACAGGCCCCGGGTGGTGTCCTTGGGGAACTTCGCCCGCACGCGCTTGACCACCATGCGGCCCAGCACGACGCCCTCGACGATCATCGCCAGCAGCATGAACGTGGTCAGCAGGGTCGCGTACTGCTGGATCGCGGGCATCGGCACGAGCAGCGCGACGAACACCAGGATGGCCAGCGGCATGAACAGGCCCATGAGGTTGCGGCGCGAGTCGACCACGTCGCGGATGTAGGCCTTCACCGGGCCGCGGTCGCGGGGCAGGAGGTACTTGTCCTCGCCCGCCATCATCCGCTGCCGGCGCTCGACCGCCGCCGCGCGGCGCTCCTCCTTCGACACCTTGCTCCCGCGCGCCCGCTTCAACGCCTCGCGCTGCGTCTTCGGCGGCGGCGGCACGGGGCCGCGCCGCTTGCCCTCCGCCTCACGACGCTTCGGCGTGGGCCGCCCCTTGCCGGGGGTGCGCGACGGGTCGGCCGGGTTCACCTCCGCGGTGGCGTCCTCGGCGGTGGTCTCGGCGGCTTCGTCGGCGTTGCGGCGCAGGAACCTCACCGCACCAGACTAGGAGATGACCCGATAAGTACTGTTCGCCAGGTGCGAGTTGTTATTGCGCCGGACTGCTTCGGCGGAACGCTGACCGCGCGGGAGGTCGCCGAGGCCGTGGCCGAGGGCTGGCGCCGCACCGCACCCGACGACGAGCTCCACCTGCGCCCGCTGGCCGACGGCGGTCCCGGTTTCGTGGACGTCCTGCACACCGCCCTGGGCGGCTCGCTCCACGCGACGACCGTCACCGGCCCGCTCGGCACGCCCGTCGAAGCGCGGTGGCTGGAGCACGACGGCACCGCCTACGTCGAGTCCGCCCAGGCCTGCGGCCTGCACCTCATCCCGTCCGACGAGCGCCCGCGCACGGCCGAGACCGCCACCACCAGGGGCGTCGGGGAGTTGCTCAACGCGGCCGGCGACGCCGGCGTTCACACGATCGTGGTCGGCCTGGGCGGTTCGGGCACCACGGACGGCGGCGAGGGCCTGCGCGAGACCGCCCGGCCCGTGACGGCCCGGCTCGTGGCCGCCGCCGACGTGGAGAACCCCCTCCTGGGCCCGCACGGCGCCGCGCGCACGTTCGGCCCGCAGAAGGGCGCGTCACCGG
>NZ_JBFAAX010000017.1:0-39041 GCF_040639995.1 Actinosynnema sp. NPDC023658
CGGGCCACCGGCTCCGGCTGCCCCTGGAACGCCAGGAAGCCCCACTGCGCCTCACGGGCCTGGGGAACGGTCAGCTCCTCCAGCCCGGGCGCCGCCACGGCCGACAGGTAGCCGACCGTGACGGGGCAGCGGCGGAAGCGCTCACGCACCCGGCCATGATCGGGCCGGTGGGGTCAGGCGTCCACTTGGGACCTGTCACCCGACCAGAGGGTGTGGAAGCTGCCCTCGCGGTCGGTGCGGCGGTAGGTGTGCGCGCCGAAGAAGTCGCGCAGCCCCTGGATGAGCGACGCGGGCAGGCGCTCGGACCGCAGGCCGTCGTAGTACGCGAGCGCGGACACGAAGCCGGGCGCGGGCACGCCCGCGGTCACCGCCTTCACCACGACGCGCCGCCACGCCGCTTCGGCCGACCGCACGGCGTCGCGGAAGTAGTCGTCCACGAGCAGCGACGCCAGCTCCGGCGCCTTGTCGTAGGCCTCGCGGATGCGGTCCAGGAACCGGGCCCGGATGATGCAGCCGCCGCGCCAGATGGTGGCCATCGCGCCCAGGTCCAGGTCCCAGCCGTACTCGGCGCTCGCCGCGCGCATCTGGTCGAAGCCCTGCGCGTACGCCACGACCTTCGACGCGTACAGCGCCTGCCGCACGTCCTCGACCAGCGACGGGTCGGTGTCGCCCACGACCTCGGCCGGTCCGAACGCCGACCGCACCGCCTCGCGCTGGCCCGCGCGCCCCGACAGCGACCGCGCGAACACCGCCTCGGCGATCCCGGTCACCGGCACGCCCAGCTCCAAGGCCTCCTGCACGGTCCAGCGGCCGGTGCCCTTCTGCTCGGCCTCGTCCGCGATCACGTCCACGAGCGCCGCGCCGGAGTCGACGTCCACGTGGCCCAGCACCTCGGCGGTGATCTCGACCAGGTAGGACTCCAGGTCGCCGGTGTTCCAGCCGCGGAAGACCTCGGCCACCTCGGCGGGCGACATGCCGCCCACCCGGTGCAGCAGGTCGTAGGCCTCCGCGATGAGCTGCATGTCGGCGTACTCGATGCCGTTGTGCACCATCTTCACGAAGTGCCCGGCGCCGTCCGGCCCGACGTGCACGCAGCACGGCACGCCGTCGACCTCGGCCGCGATGTCCTCCAGCACCGGCCCGAGGTGGGCGTAGGACTCCGCCGACCCGCCCGGCATGATCGACGGGCCGTTGAGCGCGCCCTCCTCGCCACCGGAGATGCCGGCGCCGACGAAGTGCAGCCCGGCCTCCTTCAGCGCGGCCTCGCGGCGGCGGGTGTCGGCGTAGTGGGCGTTGCCGCCGTCGATCACCATGTCGCCGGGCTCCAGCAGGGGCACCAGCTCGTCGATGACGGCGTCGGTGGGTGCGCCCGCCTTGACCATGATGATGATCTGGCGCGGGGTCTGGAGGCTCGCGACGAGCTCTTCCAGCGTCTCGGCGGGCACGAAGTCGCCCTCGTGCCCGTGGTCTGCGATCAGCGCCTTGGTGCGGGCGTGGCTGCGGTTGTGCACGGCGACGCGGTGGCCGTGCCGGGCGAGGTTGCGCGCCAGGTTGCTGCCCATGACGGCGAGCCCGGTGACGGCGATCCGCGCGGGTGCCTCGGAGGTGTTCATGTGCCAAGCCTGCCCCAGACGGGCGCTCGCGCGCACCTGCGCAACGGCCCTGGCCGCCGGGGGCACCGCATGCGGCAGTCCGCCCTGTAACATTGTGAAACACTCGTGGAACGGGGGCGCGGATGGCCAGGGCGACGGTGCGGGACGTGGCGCGGGCGACCGGGCTGTCCATCGCCACGGTGTCGAGGGTCCTCAACGGGCAGGCGAACGTCGCCGAGCACACCCGCGAGCTGGTGCTGAGGACCGTCGCCGGCCTGGGCGCGCAGGCGCCGCGGGCGCGGGGCGCGAAACCGGCCGGCCCGATCTGCGTGCGCTGCCCGTACCCGCTCACCGACTACTTCGGACTGATCGTCACCAGCGTCGTCGAGACGCTGGCGCTGCACCACCGCCAGGTCGTGCTGAGCGCGGGCACGTCGGCGCAGCGCGCGTCCGTGCTGCCCGGTCTCGCGAGCCGGTCCGACGTGGCTGGCGCGGTCCTGATCCTGCCGCCGGAGCCGGCCGAGGAGCTGGTCCGGCTGCGCGACCGCCGGTTCCCGTACGTGGTGGTCGACCCGCGCACGGAGCTGCCGCGCGACGTGGCGTCGGTGTCGGCGGCGCACTTCGCCGGCGCGCGGCGGCTGATGGCGCACCTGGTGGAGCTGGGTCACCGGCGCATCGGGATCATCGGCGGCCCCGAGGACTGGCAGGCGGGCGACGGCAGGATGGCCGGGTACGCGGCGGCGCTGTCCGACGTCGGCGTGCTGCCGTCGGCGGAGCTGTTGCGGCACGTGGACGAGCCGACCACGGAGAACGGCTACCTGGTCGCGCGCGACCTGCTCGACCTGGCCGACCGGCCCACAGCGCTGGTCGCGTTCAACGACAAGATGGCCGTCGGCGCGTTGCGCGCGGCCCGGGAACGCGGGTTGGACGTGCCGCGCGACCTGTCCGTGGCCGGTTTCGACGACCTGGACCTGAGCCGTGCCACGCAACCGGAACTGACCACCGTGCGGCAGCCGTTGCAGGAGATGGGCCGGATGGCCGTGACGCTGCTGATGCGGTTGCTCGACCGGCACGAGCTGGAGGCGCTGCACGTCGAGCTGGCCACGGAGCTGGTGGTCAGGGCGTCCACGGGGCCCGTGCCGCGCGGGTGACGCGGCGGACCACCGGCACGTTTCACGGTCTTTACCGGGCTCGACGCACGACCTTGACACGGGGTTCCGCAGGCTTGTTTCCTTTCACGTGCGGATAAGTTCCACAATTGTTCCATTTTGTTTCAGACTGCCGATGACCCTGCCACAACGTCGTGAAAGGAGTCCGTGGTGCCCTCTTCCCACCGTCGGGCTTTCGTCAGCGCCGGCATAGCCGTGATCACCGCGGCCGCCGCCCTCGCCGCTTCCCAGCCCGCCTCCGCCGCGGGCGAGACCGTCAACGTCTACCTGACCACCACCTCCGACAGCGGCGGGCGGGTGGTCACCCGCGGCCTGGCGCCGCAGCCGTCCGTCGCGTTCAGCGCCAACGGGGGCAGCGCGACCCACACGATCACCGTCAACGAGGGCACGACCTACCAGCAGTTCGAGGGCGGCGGCGCGTCGATCACCGACACCACCGCCTACCTGCTGCGCGGCGGACCCGTGTCGGCCGCCACCCGCGACGCGGTGATGCGCAAGCTGTTCCACCCGGTCGACGGCATCGGCCTGTCGTTCGTGCGCAACCCGATCGGCGCGTCCGACCTGTCCCGGCCGGGCAACGTCTCGCTCGACGACACGTGCTGCAACCTCGACGACTGGGGCACGAACGGGTACGACGCGAACGTGCGGCTGCTGACCCAGCAGGCCAAGCAGCTCAACCCGCAGCTGCGGGTCAAGGCGGTGCCGTGGAGCGCGCCGGGCTGGATGAAGGACAACGGCCGCATGGACCAGATGGGCTGGCTCAAGTGGGAGTACGCCCCGATGTACGCCCAGTACTTCGTCAAGTACGTGCAGAGCTACCAGGCGGCGGGCGTCCCGGTCGACTACGTGTCGGTGCAGAACGAGCCGAACTGCTGCCAGGCGGGCAACCCGACCGCGATGAACTACCCCGGCATGAGCTGGAACCCGGCGGGGCTGGCCGAGTTCACCAAGAACAACCTCTACCCGGCGTTCCGCGCGGCGGGCATCAACACCAAGGTGCTCGTCCACGACTGGAACTACGGCGACTACGCCAACTTCGGCTCGGGCGTGCTCAACGACGCGGCCGTGCGCAACGACCCGCTGTTCGGCGGCATCGCCTGGCACGGCTACGGCGGTGACCCGGCGGTCGGCACGCAGGTGCACAACCAGTACCCGAACGTGAAGCAGTTCAGCACCGAGCACTCCGGCGGCACGTGGATCTCGAACCAGCACAACGAGGACATGGCCGACATCGTCAACTACGCCCGCAACTGGAGCTCCAGCCTGGTGAAGTGGAGCCTCGCGCTCAACCAGAACATGGGCCCGCACAACGGCGGCTGCGGCACCTGCACCGGCCTGATCACCGTGCAGGAGGGCGGGTCGCGGGCCGGCCAGGTCGACTACACGATCGAGTACTACACGACCGGTCACCTGACGAAGTTCGTCAAGCCGGGCGCGTACCGGATCGACTCGACCGCCAACGGCACCGTGCAGAACGTGGCCTACCGCAACCCGGACGGCTCCAAGGCCCTGATCGCGCACAACGGCGGCACGTCGTCGCAGTCGATCCGGGTGAACTGGGGCAACCAGTCGTTCACCTACACCCTGCCCGCGCGCACCACGGCGACGTTCACCTGGCAGGGCACGCCCGGCAGCGGCAACCCCGGCGGCAGCGGCGGCGCGATCACCGGCCTGGCCGGCAAGTGCGTCGACGTCGCGGGCGCGAGCAGCGCGGACGGCGCGGCGGTGCAGCTGTACACGTGCAACGGCACCGCGGCGCAGCAGTGGTCGCGGCCCGGTGACGGCACGCTGCGGGCGCTCGGCAAGTGCCTCGACATCAAGGACAACGGCACCGCCGACGGCTCCCAGCTCCAGCTGTGGAGCTGCGCGGGCGGCGCGAACCAGCAGTGGACCTACACCTCGGGCCGTGACCTGGTGAACCCGGCGACCGGCAAGTGCGTGGACGTCACCGGCAACACCAGCGCCGACGGCACCAGGCTCCAGATCTGGACCTGCACCGGCGGGGCCAACCAGAAGTGGAACGTCGCCTGACGGACCCCGACCGACCGCGCCCCGACCCGCCGCCGCTCGACCGGCGACGGGCCGGGGCACCGGGTGGCCCGCCACCGCACGACCGGTGGCGGGCGCTCACCTAACCGGTGGTGGCGCGGTAGGCCTCGCCCGCCCGGTTGGGTGTGCCGCCGGGCAGGTACAGGCCCGTGCCCGGCTTGTCGGCGGGGAGCGCGAACCACGCGTAGCGCTCCAGGTAGGGCAGGCCTTCGAGCATCCGCGACGACCCGCCCGCGAAGTCGGCCAGCTGCTGCGCGTCGGGGTAGCGCACGCCGCCGCCGGAGAAGTCCATCAGCGAGTACTCGGTCAGCCAGATCGGCAGGCCGTAGCGGGCGTGCACCGCGTCGAGGTAGTTCCGCAGGTGACCGACGGCGGCCGGGCCGAAGTCCGAGCCGTACCAGTGCAGCGCGATGAAGTCGACCCGCAGCCCGCGCTGCCGCGCGCCCGCCAGGAACCGGTCGAGCCAGCCACCGACCCGGTCGCCGCTGTGGGCGACGGCCGGGCTGCCCAGGCGCATCCCGGTCGCCTGGAGCTGCGGCCACAGGTCCAGCGCCTGCTCCACGGTCATGTTCGACTGCTCGCCCAGGTCCGGTTCGTTGAACCCGAGCAGCGTGGTGCCCTGCTGCCCGACCGCAGCCAGGTTCGCGGGCGTCACGGTCTTCGCGCCCCAGATCATCGGCACGTACTCGACGCCGGGTGGCGCCTGCACGTCCTCCCTGGTCGGAGCCCAGTTGTAGAACCAGCCCGCGCCGACGTCCGACAAGGCGCGCGTCACGCCGTCGAACCGCCAGGTGCTGACGCCCTTCTTCACCGACCTGGCGACCGGCTGGACGACCGGCGCCGGTGCGGCCGCCACCGTGGCCGTGGTCGTGGACGTCGTGGTCGTGGTGGTCGTCGTGGTGGTGGGCTCGACGGTCGAGGGCACGGGGGTGGTGGTCGTGACGGTCACCGGAGCGGCCACCGGCACCGGTTCCGGCGCCTGCTCGACCGGCAGCAGCGCGGCCACGGCCGCCACTACCGCCACGGCTGCCACGGCCGCCGCCGCGACCAGGGGCTTCGCGGCGGCGTGCGCCCACAGCCGGCCGACGCCGGACTTGCCCGCGCCCGACTTCGCGGCACCGGACTCGGCGGCACCCGACTTCGCGGTGCCGAGCCCTCTCCCCGCCGCCGCGGCCGCGGGCTGCGCGCCGAGCAGGTCGAACCCGGCGGGCAGCGGCACGAGCGGGATGCGGGCCAGCAGCCCGTCCACCGCCGCCAGGTCGTCGAACCCGCGGCCGCACCGGGAGCAGTCCCGTGCGTGCCGGACGATCCGCTTCCGCCACAGCGCGCCTGGGCGGCCGTCCCAGCCGGCGATCACCTCGGCCAGGTCGCCGCACCTCGGCATCGCCAGCACCCGCACGACCACCCGGGCCGAGTCGAGCTGCGCCTTCATCCGCTGCACCCGCACGGCCGCGTGCTGCGGCGTGAGGTCCAGCGCGGACGCCAGCTCGGTTCGCGTGATGCGACCGACCTGCTCCAGCCACCACAGCGACAGCAGCTCGCGCTCGTCGTCCCCGATCCACCGGGTCGCGGCCACGACCTCGCGGCGCTGGCCGGCGAGCTGGAGCCGCGTGATGGCCAGGTCGGCGAAGTCCGCCCCCGGGTCGGCCAGGTCGGCCGGTTCGGTGTCGGCCAGCGGCGGGCGCGTGCGGTGGTGGTCGCGCACCTGGTTCATCGCGATGGCCAGCAGCCACGACCGGAACGCCTCGGGCTCGCGCAGCTTCGGCAGGCCGTTGAGCGCGCGGAGCATGGTCTCCTGCACCACGTCGTCGGTGTCCGGGTGCCCGGCCAGGGCGTGCCCGACGACGTTGTAGACCAGCGGCAGGTAGGCCGCCACCAGCGCGTCCAACGCACCCGGCTCGCCCCGCTGCGCGGCCGTCACCGCCGCCACGTCCCCTGGTGTGCGCATACCGTTCCTCTCGGCCGAGTCGGGCTTACCCACCGGAGACGGTCGGACGGCGACACGATAACGGGAATCGCGCGAACGGCGGTGACGTCACCGGGCGACCTGCGCCCCACCCACCGCGGGCGGCGCGGCTAGATTCCGGGCATGAACCCTGACGAGTTCCGCCGGATCGGCCACGAGGTGATCGACTGGATCGCCGACTACCGCTCGCGCGTCGAGGACTTCCCCGTCAAGTCACCGGTCGAGCCCGGTTGGGTCCGCGGGCAGCTGGCCGGGCTGCCCGAGCGGGGTGAGGGGTTCGACGGCCTGCTGGCCGACCTGGACCGCGTCGTGCTGCCCGGCACGACCCACTGGCAGCACCCCGGGTTCTTCGGCTACTTCCCGTCCAACGCCTCGCTGCCGTCCGTGCTGGGCGACCTGCTGTCGTCGGGGCTGGGTGTGCAGGGCATGTTGTGGTCCACCTCGCCCGCCGCGACCGAGGTCGAGCAGCACCTGATGGACGAGCTGGTCGGGGCGATGGGCCTGCCGGCGTCGTTCGTCGGCGGGGGTGTCATCCAGGACACCGCGTCGTCCGCCGCCCTGGTGGCGGTGCTCGCCGCGCTGCACCGCGCGTCGGGCGGCAGGTGGCGGCAGTCCGGCGTGGACGGCGTCGAGACCGTGTACGTGTCGTCGCAGACCCACTCGTCCATCGAGCGGGCCGCCCGGATGGCGGGGCTCGGTGAGCGGGCCGTGCGGGCCGTCGAGGTGGACTCGCGGCTGGCCATGCGCCCGGACGCCCTGGCGGCGCGGGTGAGGTCCGATGTGGAGGCGGGTCGCCGCCCGGTGCTGGTGTGCGCGACCGTCGGCACCACGGGCACGGGCGCGGTCGACCCGGTGCGCGAGATCGCCGCGGTGTGCGCCGAGCACGGGATCTGGCTGCACGTGGACGCGGCGTGGGCGGGCCCGGCGGCCCTGTGCCCGGAGTTCCGCGACCTGTTCGACGGCGTGGACCTGGCCGACTCGTTCACCGCGAACGCGCACAAGTGGATGCTGACCGCGTTCGACCTGTCGCTGTTCTGGACGGCTCACCCGGACGTGCTGGTGGACGCCCTGACGATCCTGCCGGAGTACCTGCGCAACACCGCGACCGAGTCGGGCGCGGTCGTCGACTACCGCGACTGGCAGATCCCGCTCGGCCGCCGGTTCCGGGCGTTGAAGCTGTGGTCGGTGCTGCGCTGGTACGGCCTGGAGGGCGTGCGGGAGCACCTGCGCGGGCACGTGGAGCTGGCCGAGCTGCTCGAATCGTGGGTGTCGGCGTCCGAGGACTGGGAACTGGTCGCCCCGCGCTCCCTGTCCCTGGTCACCCTCGCCCACCGGGCGGGTGACGAGGCGACGAGGACGGCGATGGAGCGGGTCAACGCGTCCGGCAGCGCGTTCCTCACCCACACCGCGGTCGACGGCCGGTTCGCCCTCCGCGTGGCCATCGGCGCGGAAGCGACCGGGGAGCACCACGTCCGGGCGCTGTGGGACGCGCTCGACGTCAGGGATTGACCAGGGTGGCGAGGTCCACGGTGATGGGGAACGGACTGGGCACCCGGACCTCGACCGTTCCCCGCGCGATCTCCTTGTACCTGCCGGCGACCAGGCTGAACGCGGTGAGCGTGATCGGCTCGTCGAGTTCGACCAGCCAGTAGTGCGGAATGCCCACCGTGGCGTACTCGATCGGCTTGAACATGTGGTCGGTGCGGCGCGTTCCCGGCGACACGATCTCCACGGCGAGCAGCAGGTCCTCCGGGTTGAACCGCTTCGGGTGCTCCCAGTAGCGCTCGGCGCGCACGACCACCAGGTCGGGGGCTCGCACCGTGAGCGGCGGCCCCGGGTCGATCAGCACGTTGACGTCCAGGATGGCCACCACCCCCGCGGGCAACTGGTCCTTGAGGCAACTGCGCAGGTTCGCCATCGCGACCTGGTGCTTGGGTGCCGGTTTCGGGGCCACGAGCAGGACCCCGTCGACCAGTTCGACGTGGTGCGACTCGTACTCCGGCAGCGCGTCCCACTCCTCCAACGTGAGCAAGTGGTCAGGCCAGGGCATGACGCTCATTGCTACCACCCCGAGACGCACTCCGTCGAGTGCACAGCGTAACCGACCGGTCACAGAACCCGGAGCAGGCCCTCCTGCACCACGGTAGCGACCAGGTGGCCGTCATGGCTGTAGAAGTGGCCGGTGGCCAGGCCGCGAGCACCCGAAGCCGAAGGCGAGGCGCAGTCGTAGAGGAACCACTCGTCGGCGCGGAAGCGGCGGTGGAACCACATGGCGTGGTCCAGGCTCGCGCCCAGCACCTTGTCCGTGCCCCAGTAGACGCCGTGCCGCACGAGGACCGAGTCGAGCAGGGTCATGTCGGACGCGTAGGCCAGCACGCACACGTGCAGCAGGTCGTCGTCCGGCAGCTTGCCGTCCGCCCTCATCCACACCTGGCTGCGCGCCTCGCCCGGCCCGTCCTCGCGCGCCAGCCACGGCGGCTCGGTGACGTACCGGATGTCGATCGGGCGGGGCAGGCGGGCCATGCCGACCTTCTCCACGTACCCGGCGGCCGACTCGGCGTACGTGGGCAGCGAGGTGGGTGACGGCACGGCGGGCATCGGTTCCTGGTGGTCCAGGCCCGGCTCGTCCAGCTGGAACGACGCCGACAGGGTGAAGATGGCCTTGCCGTGCTGGACCGCGACCACGCGCCGGGTGGTGAAGGACCGTCCATCGCGGACGCGGTCCACCTCGTACACGATCGGCACGCTCGGGTCGCCGCCGCGGATGAAGTACGAGTGCAGCGAGTGCACTCGGCGCTCGGGCGGGACGGTGCGGCCGGCGGCGACGAGGGCCTGACCGGCGACCTGCCCGCCGAACACCCGCACGGGCGATTCGGCGGGCGACACCCCGCGGAAGATGTTCTCCTCGATGCGCTCCAGGTCGAGGAGCGCGACGAGGCGGTCGAGCACGGGCTGCCCGTGCGGCACGCCATCGGGGTCCCGGGGTACGTCCGAGAACTCAGCGGTCGCCGCGGCGCGGGCAGCCTCGGTCACGTCATCTCCTAAGCGTGGTCGTCCTCCCCCAGGCGGTGCACCCGGATGAGGTTGGTCGAGCCGATGGTGCCAGGCGGCGACCCGGCCACGACCACGACGAGGTCACCCGGCTGGTACCGGCCGATGTCGATCATCGACAGGTCGACCTGGCGGACCATCTCGTCCGTCGAGTCCACCTTAGGCACCAGGAACGTCTCGGTGCCCCAGGTGAGAGAAAGCTGACTGCGCACGCTGGGCTCCGGCGTGAACGCCAGCAGCGGCAGCGACGTGTGCAGGCGGGCCAGCCGCCGCACGGTGTCACCGGACTGGGTGAAAGCGACCAGCGCCTTCGCGTTCAGGCGCTCACCGATGTCGCGCGCCGCGTACGAGATCACGCCGCGCTTGGTGCGCGGGACGTGGGTCAGCGGCGGGACGACCGTGGACTCGGTCTCCACGTGCTCGATGATCCGGGCCATCGTCTTGACCGTCTCGATGGCGTAGCGGCCGACCGAGGTCTCACCGGACAGCATCAGCGCGTCCGCGCCGTCGAGCACCGCGTTCGCGACGTCGGAGGTCTCGGCGCGGGTCGGCCGCGAGTTGGTGATCATCGAGTCGAGCATCTGGGTCGCCACGATGACCGGCTTGGCGTTCTCGCGGGCGATCTGGATGGCCCGCTTCTGCACCAGCGGCACGTACTCCAGCGGCAGCTCGACGCCCAGGTCGCCGCGGGCGACCATGACGCCGTCGAAGGCGAGCACGATCGCTTCGAGGTTGTCGACCGCCTCCGGCTTCTCGATCTTGGCGATCACCGGCTTGCGGCCGTGGCCCACGCGGTCCATCACCTGGTGGACCAGGTCGATGTCCGCCGGCGAGCGCACGAACGACAGGGCGATGAAGTCCACGCCCAGGTTGAGGGCGAACTCCAGGTCCTCGATGTCCTTCTCGGACAGCGCGGGCACGGACACGTCCATGCCGGGCAGCGAGAGGCCCTTGTTGTTGCTGACGGGGCCACCCTCGGTGACCTCGCAGACCACGTCCGGTCCGTCGATCTCGGTGACGGTCAGGCCCACCTTGCCGTCGTCCACCAGCAGCCGGTCGCCGGCCTTGGCGTCCTGCGCCAGCTGCTTGTAGGTGGTGGAGACGCGGTCGTGGGTGCCCTCGACGTCCTCGACGGTCACGCGGACGATGTCACCCGTGCGCCACTCCACCGGGCCGTGGGCGAACCGGCCGAGCCTGATCTTCGGCCCCTGGAGGTCGGCGAGGATGCCCACCGCGCGGCCCGACGCCTCGGCCGCGTTGCGGACGAGGTCGTAGACCTGCTTGTGGTCGGCATGGCTGCCGTGGCTGAAGTTCATCCGGGCCACGTCCATACCGGCCGCCACCAGCTCGTTGACCTTGTCCTCGGTCGCGGTGGCAGGACCCATCGTACAGACGATCTTCGCGCGTCGACTCACGTCTCAGGAGCGTAGTCCCTGTCACTGGACCGATCAGGATGTACCGGGGGGTAACCTCGCTGAAACAGGCAGAATCTGCCCCGTGGGCGTCAGAATCCTTCCGTTCGTGGTCGCGGTGTTGCTCAGCGTCATCGTGTTGTTCACCCCTGAGTCAGGTGTGCCGACGGCTCCACCAGGGACTGACAAGGTGGTGCACTTCCTGCTGTTCGCCCTGCTCATGGGCAGTGGACGGTACGCGCGGCTGCCCGTCGGACCGCTGCTGGCGGGCCTGACCGGTTACGCCGCGGTCTCGGAATTGTTGCAGTGGCTCATCACCGCGCTGGGTCGCAGCGGTGACGTGCTGGACGCGCTGGTGGATGTGGCGGGAATCGCTTTCGGATACCTGGTGGCGCGCTGGCTGCACGCCCTGGGCGCGGCCCGGGCGGCCCGTCTGGGAAACCCCGACCTCTGAGCACGCACACCGCGCGGCACCCGCACCTCGCACTCGCCGGTTACCCGTCGGTTCGCCCGCCGGTCGCTCGCGCAGCGTGCTTAGCACGCTCGAAGAACCGGAATTGTCGGACCCCTCTGGGAGAATGAAGACCAGGGGTCCCCTGGCCGGGGACGCCTGCGCAGCCGTCAGCGGTCGGGCGCCTGCGCAGCGGTCAGCGGCGGGCGAGGCTTGCGCAGCCGTCAGCGGCGGAAGCCGACCTCGGTCAGGCCGATGTGGTCGGCGCACCAGTCGACCAGCGGCGTGACCTGGTGCCATGCGTCGCGCACCCGGTCCAGGCAGCCGGGCTCGTGCAGCACGTCGTCGGGCGGCCACACCTTCGCCACGTAGAAGCGCTTGTGCTTGAGCAGCTCGATCCTGGCGTGCTCGGGGTCGACGCCGCGCGGCGCGCGCTTGAGCTTGTCGCCGCGCAGCTCCCAACCGGACCGGGTGAGCCCGGCCAGCAGCTTCTCCAGCGCGGGGCCGCGCAGGTCGTCGGCCACCGACTCGCGGAAGCGGGCGAGCTGGTCGGAGGCCATGGCGAACGACCCGCCGGCCACGAACAGGCCCTCCGGCCCGACGCTCACGTAGTGCGCGCCGCCGCCGCGGCCGAGTTCGACCACGGCGCCGCAGTGGTCCTTGTAGGGGGTCTTGTCCTTGCTGAACCGCACGTCGCGGTAGGGCCGGAAGACCTTCCCCTTGCCGAACTCGGGCTCCAGCACGGCCAGCAGCGCCTCCATGGGCGCACGCACGTCGCGCTGGTACACGTGCTTGTGGTCGTCCCAGTAGGCCTTGGAGTTGTCCGCCACGAGCCCGTCGTAGAAGTCGATGGCGTGTTCGCCGAAGCCGGTGAATTCCACGGCACTCAGCTTACGTTCGTCCATTCGTGGCTCATTGGGACGCTCTATCGCAATGCATGACCGAGCGGTCACGTTCTGTGCATAATCGGCCGGGTGGGCAGGAAATCGGCGTTGGCCGGGTGGCTGCGCGACCTCGACGCGGTGGAGCTCCGGGACGTCCTGGCGCTGCGCGCGGACGCCGCCGAGCGCCGACCCCACTCGCTGCGGGCGTTGGCGGACGAGCTGACCGCGGCGGCGTCGTTGCGCGCGGCGGTGGACGGGCTCGACCAGGCGTGCCGGGACGTGTTGGACACCGTGGTGCGGTCGGGTGACGAGGCCACCGTGGAGCTGGTGGCGGAACGGTTGCGGTGCACCGGGAAGGCGCCGCGGGCGGAGTTGAAGCGGGCGTTGACGCAGTTGCGGGCGAGGGCGTTGGTGTGGCCGGCGGCGGGGCGGTTGGTGAGTTCGCCGGGGTTGCGGCTGCTGGAGGAGGAGGCGCCGCGCCGCATCACGCCCGCGCCCCGCGCGCCGCGCCGGACGCCGCAGGACCGGGGTTTCGCGGACCGGGCCGCGATCGCGCCGGCGACGTCCACTGTGGACGGCGTGACGCGGCTGGTCGACCTGTGCGACGTCGAGCAGGTGGTGTGCCGCGGCGGGGTGGGGTTGCGGGAGCTGCGGCGGCTCGCGGGGGTGCTGCTGGTCGACGAGGCCCGCGCGCGGTTGTGGGTGGGGTTGGCCGTGGAGGCGCGGTTGTTGGCCGTGGACGACGGCAGGCTGGTGCCGACCGGCAGGTCGGACGCCTGGCGTGCCGCGTCGCCCGCGGACCGGTTGACCGCGGTGGTCGCGGCGTGGCCGCGGATGACGTGGACGCCCGGCAGGCAGCGGGCGGTGTCGGCGGAGCCGTCCTCGTCGGACGGCGGTGAGCGGACCAGGCGCGGGTTGTTGGAGCGGTACGCGCTGCTGGCCGAGGACGAGGCGTACGAGCACCGCCAGGAGGTGGTGGCGGACCTGGTGTGGGCGCGGCCCGCGGTGCACGGCCGTGCGGCGACGGAGGCGGCGTTGGTGGAGGCCGAGTCGGTGGGGCTGGTGGCGCTGGGCGCGGCGACCGCGTTGGGGCGCGCGGTGGCGGCGGACCGGGTGGCGGAGGTGGCGGATCGGTTCGTGCCGCCCGCGGCGGCGACCGCGCAGCTGCGGCCGGACCTGACCGCGGTGGTGGTCGGGCTGCCGAGCCGGGAGCTGAGCGAGGTGCTGGACCTGTCGGCCGACTGCGTGGCGGGCGGGTGGCGGTTCAGCGGGGCGAGCGTGCGGCGGGCGTTGGACGCGGGGCACGAGCCGGACGCGTTGTTGGCGCGGTTGGCGTCGGTGGCCGAGCACGGCGTGCCGCAGACGGTGGAGCACCTGGTGCGGGAGGTGGCGCGGCAGCACGGGCGGATCACCGTGACGTCGGTGGCGTGCTGCGTGCGGACGGAGGACCCGGTGCTGTTGCGGGAGATCGCCACGCACCGGTCGTTGGCGCGGTTGTCGTTGCAGCCGTTGGGGCCGACGGTCCTGGCGTCGGCCAAGCCCGCCACGGAGACGCTGGCGCTGTTACGCGCGGCCGGGTACGCGCCGACGACGTCGGCGGTGGACGGCACGTCGGTGGTCGAGCGGGTGCCTCGGCGGCGGGCCGAGCCGCCTCCCGTTCGGGTGGTGACCGGCGGGTGGCGCGCGCCGTTGACCGGGCAGGAGCTGACGAAGCTGGCGTCGGCGCTGGTGGAGCGGGAGCGGCCGAAGCCGAAGTTCGTGCTGCCGCCCGCGGAGGCGCAGCGGATCGGCGCGGTGCGGTTGCTGCGGGACCAGTCGCTGGTGCTGCGCGACTCGGAGGTCGTGCTGCTGGCGGAGGCGTTGGTGAGCCGGACGTCGGTGGAGATCGCGGTGGCGAACGGACCGCGCAGCACGGTGAAGCACGTGATCACGCCGGTGGACCACGCGGCGGGCAACCTGAAGGCGAACTGCGCCCCCCGGGGTGAGCACCGGGAGTTCCTGGTCAGCCGCATCCGCTCGGTGCGCGCGGTGACCAACGCCTGACCACGGCTCGACCACCGCGGACGAAGAGGCCGCCCCGACGTCGTTGTCGGGGCGGCCTGGCACCCAGCGAACTGCGGCGGTCTCGGGGCGTCTACACGACGGCGAGCGGGAGCATGTTGGGGATCACCGGGGACGGCAGGTCGGACGAGCCGGTCAGGTAGCGGTCCACCGCGTTGGCCACCGAACGGCCTTCCGCGATGGCCCACACGACCAGGGACGCGCCGCGGTGGGCGTCACCGCAGACGAACACGCCGGGCGACCGGGTCTGCCAGTCGGAGCCGCACGAGATCGTGCCGCGGGAGGTGAGCTCGATGCCGAGGCCGTCCAGCAGCGGCATGTGCTCGACGCCCTCGAAGCCGATGGCCAGCAGCACCAGGTCCGCCGGCAGCACCTCGACCTCCTCGGAGGTCGGCACGACCTGGCGGCGGCCGGAGGCGTCCTTCTCGACGCGCACCTTGCGGAGCTGGATCTGGCGGACGTGGCCCTCGTCGTCACCGACGAACTTCTCCACCGCGACCGCGAACTTCCGCTCCCCCGCCTCCTCGTGCGCGGGGTAGGTGCGCAGGATCCACGGCCACACCGGCCACGGCGAGCGGTCGTTGTCGCGGGTGGACGGTGGCATCGGGTACTGGTCGAGCTGGAGCACGGACGCGGCGCCCTGCCGGGACGCGGTGCCGTAGCAGTCCGCGCCGGTGTCGCCGCCGCCGATGATGACGACGTGCTTGCCCGCCGCGTCGATCGCGGGTGCGCCGTCGCCCTCGCACGCCCGGTTCGCGGGCACGAGGTGCTCCATCGCCAGGTGGACGCCCTCCAGCGAACGGCCGGGCGTCGTGGTGTCGTCACGGCCGCGCAGGGCGCCGACCGCGAGCACCACGGCGTCGAACTTCGACCGCAGCTCCTCGACGGTCAGGTCGACCCCGACCTCGCAGCCGGTGACGAACTTCGTGCCCTCCTTGCGGAGCTGCGCGAGGCGCCGGTCGAGGACCTTCTTCTCCATCTTGAACTCGGGGATGCCGTAGCGGAGCAGCCCGCCGAGCCGGTCGTCCCGCTCGAACACGGTGACCTCGTGGCCGGCGCGGGTGAGCTGCTGGGCGGCGGCGAGCCCGGCGGGGCCGGAGCCGACGACCGCGACCTTCCGCCCCGACGACACCTGCGCCTGGGTGGGCTGCACGAGTCCCTGGTCCCAGGACACGTCCGCGATGGCCTGCTCGACGCGCTTGATCGCGACCGGGCCGCCCGCGTCGTGGCTGATCGACAGCACGCACGCGGCCTCGCACGGCGCGGGGCACAGCCGGCCGGTGAACTCGGGGAAGTTGTTCGTCGCGTGCAGCCGGTCCGACGCCGACTCCCAGTCGCCGCGGCGGACCAGGTCGTTCCACTCGGGGATGAGGTTGCCCAGGGGGCAGCCCGCCGACCCGGAGTGGCAGAACGGGATGCCGCAGTCCATGCAGCGGGACGCCTGGGTGCGCACCTCCGCCTCGCGCTGGTCGCTCGCGAGGTCGAGGTACACCTCGTTCCAGTCGGACAGCCGTTCGGCGGCGGGCCGCTTCTTCGGCTCGGTGCGGGAGTGCTTGAGGAAACCGTACGGGTCAGCCACGGGAGGCCTCCATGATCGCCTGGTCGACGTCCCTGCCTTCCGCGCGGGCGAGCCTCATCGCTTCGAGCACGCGCTGGTAGTCACCGGGCATGACCTTGGTGAACGACGCGGAACGCCGGGGCCAGTCGCCGAGCAGCGAGGCGGCCACCGCCGAACCGGTGAGCTGGTGGTGGCGTTCCACCACTTCTCGCAGCCAGCGCAGGTCCTCCGCGCCGGGCCGCTGGAGCTCGACCATGGCGGTGTTGACCGCCGCCGGGTCGAGTTCGAGCACGTAGGCGATGCCGCCGGACATGCCCGCGGCGAGGTTGCGGCCGGTCGGCCCGAGCACCACGGCCCGGCCGCCGGTCATGTACTCGAACGCGTGGTCGCCCACGCCCTCGGCCACGGCCAGCGCGCCCGAGTTGCGCACGCAGAACCGCTCACCGACCCGGCCGCGCAGGAAGATCTCGCCGGACGTCGCGCCGTAGCCGATGACGTTGCCCGCGATGACCTGCTGCTCGGCCGCGAACGGCGCGTCCGGGTGGGGGCGGACGATGATCCGGCCGCCGGACAGGCCCTTGCCGACGTAGTCGTTGGCGTCACCGATCATCTCCAGCGTGATGCCGCGCGGGATGAACGCGCCGAGCGACTGGCCGGCCGACCCGGTGAACGTCACGTGGATCGTGTCGTCGGGCAGGCCGTCGCCGCCGAAGCGGCGGGTGACCTCCGCGCCGAGCAGGGTGCCGACGGTGCGGTTGACGTTGCGCAGCGGCAGTTCCAGCCGCACCGGGCGGGCGTCCTCCAGCGCGGCGTCCGCGAGCTGGAGCAGGGTGCGGTCCAGCGCCTGCGCGAGGCCGTGGTCCTGCTCGCGGACCTTGCGCTTGGCCGTGCGGTAGGGCGTCTCGGGCACCTCGAACACCGGCGTCAGGTCCAGCCCGGCCGCCTTCCAGTGCTCGATCGCCTCGTCGGTCTTCAGCAGCTCGGCGTGGCCGACGGCCTCGTCGATGGTGCGGAATCCCAGTGACGCGAGCAGTTCCCGGACCTCCTGGGCGATGAAGTGGAAGAAGTTCACCACGTGGTCGGCCTGGCCGGTGAAGCGCTTGCGCAGCTCCGGGTTCTGGGTGGCGATGCCGACCGGACAGGTGTCCAGGTGGCAGACCCGCATCATCACGCAGCCCTCGACGATCAGCGGCGCGGTGGCGAAGCCGAACTCCTCCGCGCCCAGCAGCGCGGCCACGACCACGTCGCGGCCGGTGCGCATCGCGCCGTCGACCTGCACGGTGATCCGGTCGCGCAAACCGTTGAGCAGCAACGTCTGCTGGGTCTCGGCCAGGCCGATCTCCCACGGCGTGCCCGCGTGCTTGAGCGAGTTCAGCGGCGACGCGCCGGTGCCGCCGTCGTGGCCGGAGATCAGCACCACGTCCGCGTGCGCCTTCGCCACGCCGGCCGCGACCGTGCCGACGCCGACCTCGCTGACCAGCTTCACGTGCACGCGGGCCTGCTCGTTGGCGTTCTTCAGGTCGTGGATCAGCTGCGCGAGGTCCTCGATGGAGTAGATGTCGTGGTGCGGCGGCGGGGAGATCAGGCCCACGCCCGGCGTGGAGTGCCGGGTCCGCGCGATCCACGGGTACACCTTGTAGCCGGGCAGCTGGCCGCCCTCGCCGGGCTTCGCGCCCTGCGCCATCTTGATCTGGATGTCGCTGGCGTTGACCAGGTACTCGCTGGTGACGCCGAACCGGCCGGACGCGACCTGCTTGACCGCGCTGCGCCGCTCCGGGTCGTACAGGCGCTCCGGGTCCTCGCCGCCCTCGCCGCTGTTGGACCGGCCGCCGAGCCGGTTCATCGCGATGGCCAGCGTCTCGTGCGCCTCCGCGGAGATCGACCCGTACGACATGGCGCCGGTGTTGAACCGCTTGACGATCGAGGAGATCGGCTCGACCTCGTCGATCGGGACGGGCGTGCGGCCCTCGGCGTCGAACGAGAACAGGCCGCGCAGCGTGCCGCCCTGGCGGGACAGCCGCTCCACTTCCTCGGTGTAGCGCCGGTAGACGTCCTGCTTGCCGGTCTTGGTGGCGTGCTGGAGCAGGAACACCGTCTCGGGCGTGAACAGGTGCAGCTCGCCCTCGCGGCGGTAGGCGTACTCGCCGCCGACCTCCAGCCGGCGGTGCACCCGGTCGGTCGGGTTGTCCGGGTGGGCGCGGCGGTGGCGCAGCGCCACCTCCTCGGCCAGCACGTCCAGGCCGGCGCCGCCCAGCTTGGACACGGTGCCGGTGAAGTACTCGTCCAGCAGCTCGCCGGACAGGCCGACGGCTTCGAACACCTGCGCCGCCGTGTACGCGCCGACGGTCGAGATGCCCATCTTGGACATGATCTTCAGCGTGCCCTTGACCAGCGCCGTCACGTAGTTCCGCACGGCCTTGCGCGGCTCGATGCCGGTGACCGCGCCGGTGCTGATCATGTCTTCGATGGTCTCGAACGCCAGGTACGGGTTGACCGCGGCGGCGCCGTAGCTGAGCAGCGCGGCCACATGGTGCACCTCGCGGGCGTCCCCGGTCTCCACGACCAGCGCCACGCGCAGCCGCTCCTTGGTGCGCACCAGGTGGTGGTGCACCGCCGACACCAGCAGCAGCGACGGGATCGGCGCCATCCGGTGATCGGAGTCGCGGTCGGACAGCACGAGCGTGCGGGCGCCGTGCGCGATCGCCTCGGAGGCCTCGCGGCGCACCCGCTCGATCGCCGCCGCCAGCGCCGCGCCGCCGCCGTCCACCTCGAACAGTCCGGACAGGACGGTGCAGGCGAAGCCCGGCAGGTCGCCGTCGTCGTTGATGTGGATGAGCTTGGCCAGCTCGTCGTTGTCGATCACCGGGTAGGTCAGCTTGATGTGCCGGCAGCTGACCGGGCCGGGCTCCAGCAGGTTCTGCTCCGGGCCCATGACCCGCGACACGCTGGTGACGATCTCCTCGCGGATCGCGTCCAGCGGCGGGTTCGTGACCTGGGCGAAGTTCTGCACGAAGTAGTCGTAGAGCAGCCGCGAGCGCTGCGACAGCGCCGCGACGGGGGTGTCGGTGCCCATCGAGCCCAGCGGCTCCGCGCCCGCCGTGGACATCGGCCCGAGCAGGATCCGCAGCTCTTCCTCGGTGTAGCCGAACGTGAGCTGGCGGCGCACCACGGACTCGTGGCTCTGCACGACGTGCTCGCGGTCGGCCAGGTCGGCCAGCTCCAGCAGGCCCGCGTGCAGCCACTCGTCGTAGGGCAGTTCCTCGGCGAGCTTCGCCTTGACCTCGTCGTCCTCGACCAGGCGACCCTCGACCGTGTCGACCAGGAACATCTTGCCGGGCTGGAGGCGGCCCTTGGCCACGACCTGGTCCGGCGGCACGTCGAGCACGCCGGTCTCGGAGGCCAGCACCACGCGGCCGTTCGCGGTCTGCCACCAGCGGGCCGGGCGCAGGCCGTTGCGGTCCAGCACCGCGCCGACGAGCGAGCCGTCGGTGAACGTCACGCAGGCCGGGCCGTCCCACGGCTCCATCAGGCTCGCGTGGAACTCGTAGAACGCGCGGCGCTTCGGGTCCATCGAGGTGTGGTTCTCCCACGCCTCCGGGATCATCATCAGCACCGCGTGCGGCAGGCTCCGGCCGCCCAGGTGCAGCAGCTCCAGGACCTCGTCGAAGCTCGCGGAGTCCGAGCCCTCCGGGTCGCAGATCGGGAACAGCCGGGTGAGGTCGCCCGGGATGAGGTCGGAGGCGAGCAGCGCCTCGCGGGCGCGCATCCGGTTCCGGTTGCCGCGCACGGTGTTGATCTCGCCGTTGTGGGCGACGTACCGGAACGGGTGCGCCAGCGGCCACGACGGGAACGTGTTGGTGGAGAAGCGGGAGTGGACCAGGGCGATGGCGCTGGCCAGCCGCTCGTCGCGCAGGTCGGGGAAGAAGGAGGGCAGCTGGCCGGTGGTCAGCATGCCCTTGTAGACGATCGTCCGCGACGACAGCGACGGGAAGTACGTGCCGACACCGGCGGACGCGCTCTCGTGCTCGACCCGCTTGCGCAGGGCGAACGTGAGGCGGTCCAGCTCGACGTCGCGGCGGCCGGTCTCGCTCGCGACCAGCAGCATCGCGAAGTGCGGCATCACCGAGCGGGCGGTCGGGCCGACGCCCGCGTGGTCGGGTGCGATCGGCACGTCGCGCCAGCCCAGGACCTGCAGGCCCTCCTCGGCGGCGACCCGCTCGGCCAGCTCAACGGCCTTCGCGCGGTCCTCGGCCTCGGCGGGCAGGAACGCGATGCCCGCCGCGTACGCGCCCGCCTCCGGCAGCTCGAAGTCCAGCACGTCCCGCAGGAACGCGTCCGGCAGCTGCACCAGGATCCCGGCGCCGTCGCCGCTGGTCGGCTCGGCGCCCGCGGCGCCGCGGTGCTCCAGGTTGGCCAGCGCGGTGAGCGCGTCGACGACGATGTCGTGCGAGCGCCGGCCCTCGATGTCGGCGACCATCGCCACACCGCAAGCGTCACGTTCCGCGGCGGGGTCGTAGAGCCCCTGCGGGGACGGGATGGCGGAGAAGATCACTGCGCAGACCTCCTTCGTCGTCCTTGGTGAAAGAACGAGTCCTCGTGTCCAGGTCCTGGATTCCGGGTGCTGGGCACGGGACGACGATGGCCCGCGTGTTGACGCGACTTTAACAGTCGCGAAACCGAACCACACCATCCTTCGGGTGATCTCGGTCGCCGACGCGTAACGATTTTGCCGGCCGGTGCGATACCCCTGCCAGGTTGTTACGCCTTGTTAAGCATAACGGAGCGGTGGCCCCCGCGCGCGCCGGTGAGAGCTTGGCGACACGCCCGGTCCTCCACCCGGCTCCGGTGAACCCGCAGGTGGGCCCCGTGCCGCCGCCGGTCGGGCGACGGCCGCGGGGGCCCACGGCAGGGTGATCTTCAGCGCCGGGCGCTCACCGCGCGGCGACCACAGTGGCGTCACGCTCCGTGACTTCGTGTTCACGGTGCTGACTCTCCAGCAGGGCGTCCACGTCCACCTGGGACGGGTTGTCGAGCACCTCGCGCAGCCGCTCGCGGTCCAGCTGGCCCTGCCAGCGGGCCACCACGAGCGTGCCCACGCCGTTGCCGATGACGTTCGTGATCGCCCGCGCCTCCGACATGAACCGGTCGATGCCCACGATCAGCGCGATGCCGACCGCCGGGATGGCGCTGTTGCCCTCGAACGCGCTCAGCGACGCCGCCAGCGTGACCAGGCCCGCGCCCGTCACGCCCGCCGCGCCCTTGCTGGCCAGCAGCATGAACAGCAGCAGCCCGACCTGCGTGCCCAGGCCCACGTCCGTGCCCGTCGCCTGGGCGATGAAGATCGCGCCCATGGTCAGGTAGATGCACGTGCCGTCCAGGTTGAACGAGTACCCGGTCGGGATGGTCAGGCCGACCACCGACTTGTCCGCGCCCGCCGCCTCCAGCTTCACCAGCATCCGCGGCAGCACCGTCTCCGACGAGGACGTGCCCAGCACGATCAGCAGCTCGTCCTTGAGGTAGCGCAGGAACTTCAGGATCGAGAACCCGGCGTACAGCCCCACGGCGCCCAGCACGACAAGGATGAACAGCAGGCACGTCGCGTAGAACGAGCCCATCAGCCACGCCAGCTTGCCCAGGATCGAACCGCCGAACTTGCCGATGGTGTAGGCGATGCCGCCGAACGCGCCGATCGGCGCCGCGTACATGACGATCTTGATGACGCCGAACATGACCTTGGCGACCGTGTCCAGCGCCGACACGACCCTCTCGCCGCGCTTGCCCATGCCCGCCACGGCCACCGCGACCAGGATCGCGACCACCAGCACCTGGATGAGCTGGCCGTCGGTGAACGCGCTGAGGAACGACTTCGGCACCAGGCCCAGGATGAAGCCGGTGACGCCGGTCTCCGCGGTCTTGGCCTCGGCCAGCGTCTTCTCCGCCGCGCCGTCGTTGATCGGGATCGTCGCGCCGTGGTGGCCCGGCTGCACGACGTTGACCACGAGCAGGCCGATGGCCAGCGCGACCGTCGTCATCGCGGTGAAGTACAGGATGGTCCGCAGCGCCAGGCCGCCCGCTTTGGCCAGGTTGCCCAGGCCCGCGATGCCGACCACGACGGTGCAGAAGATCGTCGGCGCGATCACGACCTTCACCAGGGCGATGAAGAAGTCGGCCAGCCACTTCATGCCCGCCGCCTGCGCGGGGAACGCGTACCCGACGACCACGCCGAGCACGATCGACACGAGAACCCAGAAGTAGAGGTGCTGGTAGATCGGTTTGCGCTCACGTGCCTGCGCGCTGACCACGTCTCCTCCAAGGGGGACCACCGCCACCGGCGGTAAGGGGGTTGGTTGGTGATCCTGGACACAGCCCGCCACCGCGACAAGCATCGCGCCGGAAACTTCAGATCCCTCTGACGTAACTCGCCGTTCACCCGGTCGGCGGAGCTAGTCTGCTGCCGTGCACGTGTCCCGGCGCTCGGTGCTGCTGGCCGCCCTGGCGGCGGGCGTCCCCGGCTGCACGTCCACCACCGCGCCGGTCCTGGAGGAGCTGGTCCTGGCCACCGGGCCGGACGGGGCGGTGTTCCGGGAGATCGGCGGGGCGCTGGCGTCGGCGCTGTCCGACGAGCTGCCCGCGACCCGGGTGGTGGAGCGGCGGACCGCCGCTTCGGTGGAGAACGTGCGGCTGCTGCGCGAGGGCCGGGTCCACCTGGGACTGTCCTCTTTGGATCCGCTGGTGGACGGCGCGCTGCTCAGCGCCGAGGACCCGGGCGGCATCAGCGCCGTCGGCCGGCTGTACGACAGCTTCATGCAGGTCGCGGTGCCCGCCGGCTCTCCGCTGCGGACGTTGGCCGACCTGGCCGGGCGGGTGGTGTCGTTCGGGCCGTCCGAGTCCGGGACCGAGTTCACCGCGACCCGCCTGCTGTCGCTGCTGGGCATCGGGGTGGACGCGCGGCGGATGGAGCACGCCGTCGCCGCCCGGCAGCTCGCCGCCGGTTCGCTGGACGCGGTGCTGGCGCTGACCGGCATCCCGACACCGGCGATCACCGACACCCTCGGCACGTTCCCGCTGCGGTTGCTGGACCTGCCCGAGGAGGCGGAGAAGCTCGCGGAGGCCTACCCCGGCCCGTACGTGCCCGCCACCATCCCGGCCACGACCTACGGCGACCTCGGCCCGTGCCACACCTTCGCCGTGCCCAACCTGCTGCTGGCCAGGTCGTCCCTCGACGCCGACGTGGTCGAGGTGGTCACCAGGACCGTGTTCACCCAGTCCGCGCGCATCGCCGCCGGCCACTCCGAGGCCAGCCGCATCAACGTGCGGACGGGCATCGCCACCGGTCAGGTGCCGCTGCACAAGGGCGCCGAGCGCTGGTTCCGGGCCACCAAGCGCTGACCGTCAGGCGCTGCGGGGCGCGTCCGGCGCCGATCGGGTCAGTCAGGCGCTGAGGCGGATCACGACGTCCAGGCCGTGCGGCTCGACCGGCCGCAGGTCCAGCTCGCCGCCCGCCGACTCGATCAGCTCGGCGCAGATCGCCAGGCCCAGGCCGGTGCCGGCGATGTTCTGGTGACGCGGCGCGCGCCAGAACCGGCTCCGCGCGTCGGCCCGCTCCTCGTCCGACAGGCCGGTGCCGTCGTCGGTCACGTGCAGCTCCACCCGCCCCTCCGCGACCCTCCCCCACACCCGCACGCGCGTCCCGCCGGACAGCCGGATCGCGTTGCCGACCAGCTCGTCCAGCACGCTGCCCAGACCGCCCGGCGGTTCCAGGACCCGCAGGCCGGGCGGGACGGCCACCTCCAGGTCCACGGCGCCGGCCAGAGCGCGCCAGCCCGGGACGTGGGTGGCGAGCAGGGTGTCGACGTCGACCGGTTCGGCGGCGGAGGCGCTGTCCAGGCGGGTCGCGGCCAGCAGGGTGTCCAGGACGCGGCCCATCTCCTCGGCCTCGTCCACCGCGATGCGCTGCGCCTCGCGGCCCGCGTCGTCGACGACGTGGTGCTCCAGGTCGTCCACCGCCAGGCGCAGGCTGGCCAGCGGGTTGCGCAGCTGGTGGGAGGCATCCGACACGAACGCCCGCTGCCGGCGCAGGGCACGACCCACGACGTCGACCATCGCGTTGAAGCTCCCGGCGAGCCTGCGCAGCTCCGGTGGCCCCCCGACCTCGTTCGCGCGGGCGTCGAGCCGACCGGCCGCGACGGCGGCGGTGGCCTCGTCCAGCCTGCGGACCGGCCGCAGCACCCAGCGCGACATCGGCCACGCGACCGCCACCACGCCGAGCAGGGGCACGAGGCCGATCAGGGCGAGCACGCCCCACTGGCGCAGGATGGCCGACCTCAGGCCGTCCGTCGGTGAGATCGTCACCACCGCGGCCACGACCTCGCTGTCCCGGCCCACCGGCTCGACCACCACCAGGTCCACCCGCTCCCACGGCCACACCGACTGGTCGGTCTCGCCGCGGTACCCGCCGAACGCCGCCCGGAGGCCGACCTGCACGTTCGGGTCGGTCAGCGGGAACGGTCGGCGCGACGCCTCCAGCACCGTGCCGTCGGTGCCGACCAGCGCCGCCGGGATGCCGTACAGCCCGTCGTAGCGCACCAGTTCCTCCCGCAGCGCGGTCAGCCGGTCCGACGCGAGGGCGTTCTCGGCCAGCGACGCGAACCTGCTCGCGTCGCCCAGGCGGTCGAGGTAGGTCTCCTGGCTCTCCCGCTGCACGACGGCGACCGCGAGCGGCACGCCCAGCGCCGCCACCAGCGCGACGAGCAGCGGCACGATCAGGACCAGCAGGCGGCGCAGCACGCGGAGGCGTCCTCCCGGAGTGACGTGCATCATGGTGGCTGCGGGCTGACCGGTCCGCAGAAGGGGGAATGAGCATGCTACGCAAGGTTGCGCTGTTAATCGCGGCGGTGACCGCGGTCGCGCTGGTCGCACCGGTGACGGCCACCGCGGCCACGTGCGCCCCGGTCGACTGGGGCTCGGGGGCCAAGTACGCGTCCCAGACGACGACGGGGCTGCTGACGAACATCCGGGCGGGTCAGCAGGAGTGCTACGACCGGCTGGTGTTCGACTTCAGCGGGGTCGACGACGGCTACTCGGTGCAGTACGTGTCGGAGGTGACCCACGAGGGGTCCGGCAAGCCGGTGGCGCTGCGCGGCGTCGGCAAGCTGCAGATCACCGTGAAGTCGCCGTCCTACGACCAGAACGGCAACCCGACCTACACGTTCGCGAACGCCGCCGAGCTGGTGGACGTCACCGGCTACCAGACGTTCCGGCAGGTCGCGTGGGCCGGGTCGTTCGAGGGGCAGACGACGGTCGGGCTGGGTGTGCGGGCCGTGCTGCCGTTCCGGGTGTTCACGCTGTCCAACCGGGTCGTGGTGGACGTCGCGCACGTCTGGTGATCCCAGGTCAGGTGTGGGCTGCCACCCGGTAGCCCACACCCCTGATCGTCTCGATGCGCAGGGCGTCGCCGAGCTTGCCGCGCAGCGCGGCGATGTGGGTGTCGAGCGTGCGTGACGGCGCCTCCCAGTGCGCCTGCCACACCTGGTCCACGATCAGGTCACGGCTGACGACGGTGCCCGCGCGGCCGACCAGCAGGGCGAGCAGGTCGAACTCCTTGCGGGTCAGCGGCACCGGCCGCCCGTCGACCCTGGCCTCCCGGACGGCCGGGTCCAGGGTCAGCGGGCCCAGCGTCACCTCGTGCTCGCGCTCGGCGGCCCGCGCGGCGCGGGTGCGGCGGAGCACGGCCTCGATGCGGGCGAGCAGCTCGGCGGTGCCGAACGGCTTCACCACGTAGTCGTCCGCGCCGAGCCGCAGCCCGAGCACCCGTTCCCGCTCCTCGCCGCGGGCGGTGACGGTGATGACCGCGGTGCCGGTGCGGTGCCGCAGCTCGCGCAGCACGTCCAGGCCGTCGCCGTCGGGCAGGCCGAGGTCGAGCAGCACGACGTCCGCCGGTGGCGCGGTCAGCGCCGCGGCGGCCGTGCCGACCCGGTGGACCTCGTAGCCCGCGTGCCGCAGCGCGGTGAGCAGGCCACGCGCGACCCGGTCGTCGTCCTCGACGACGAGGATGCGCATGCCGCGCTACTGGCCCGGCTTGTCGCCGGTGTCCGCGGGCCGGTCGGACGCGGTCGCGTCCCGGGCGGTCTTCGTGTCCGGCACGGTCGTCCCCTCGCCGGTCGACCCCGGTTCGCCCTCGTCGGCGGCGTCCGCGTCGGTCGCGGCGCGGTCCGACCCGGTGGGCTCGGCGGTGGTCTCCCCGCGCACGATGACCTCGCGGCCACCCCTGCGCGCGGCGGCCAGGAAGTAGACGACCGCGCCGAGGAACACGACGACGGAGGTGATGACGTTGATCCGCATCCCGAACACGTGGGTGGCGGGGTCGGTGCGCATGAGCTCGATCCAGAACCGACCGGCCGTGTAGCCCGCGACGTAGAGCGCGAACACGCGGCCGTGGCCGAGGCGGAACCTCCGGTCGGCCCACACGATGAGCAGCGCGACGCCGAGGTTCCACAGCAGTTCGTAGAGGAACGTCGGGTGCACGATCTCGATCGGCGTGTGGTCGAGCGCCACACCGCCCAGCTCGTCCTTGAAGCCGGTGGCCGGGTCGATGCGCTCGTAGATCTCCAGGCCCCACGGCAGCGTGGTGGGACCGCCGTAGAGCTCCTGGTTGAAGTAGTTGCCGAGGCGGCCGATGGCCTGCGCGACGACGATGCCGGGCGCCAGGGCGTCGGCCATCGCGGGCAGCGGGATGCCCTTGCGGCGGCACCCGATCCACGCTCCGACGCCACCCAGCGCGATGGCGCCCCAGATGCCCAGGCCGCCGTTCCAGATGGCCAGCGCCTCCAGCGGGTTGCGGCCCTCGCCGAAGTACTTCTCGTGGTCCGTCGCGACGTGGTAGAGCCGCCCGCCGACCAGGCCGAACGGCACCGCGAAGACCGCGATGTCGGTGACCTCGCCCTTCAGGCCGCCCCGGGCCACCCACCGGCGTTCGCCCCACCAGATCGCGAGGATGATGCCGAGGATGATGCACAGCGCGTAGGCGCGGATCGGGATCGGTCCCAGCTGCCAGACACCCTGGTCCGGGCTCGGGATCGTCGCGAGGTAAGTCGTCACCACGGCCACCACCGTAGTGGGTTCGGCCATCCGTCCTACCGCGACAGCTCGATTGTTACCGGGAAGGGTCGTTCCAGCTTCAGCACACCACCGTCGCTGCGCGCGGATTCGACGTAGTCGACGCCGTCGAGTTCGAACAGCGTCGCGACCGGCTCGCCACCTCTCGGGTCGACCACCAGGTAGAACGGCACCCCGGCCTCGGCGTAGAGCTGCTTCTTGAGGGTGAGGTCCTGGAGACGGGTGCTCGGGGAGAGCACTTCGCCCGCGAGCAGCAGGTCCTGCGCCGGGAGCAGGAGACCGCGGAACCCCGCCGCGTTGACGGTGAAGTCCGGGATCAGCATCCGCCCCTGGGACAGGCCGACGTTGACGCCCGGCATCGCCTCGTAGTCCGGCGGGCATGCCATCCGCAACGCGGTGTAGCAGTCCCCTACCAGCAGCTGGTGCTGGCCCGTGCCGAGAGGGCTCACGAGCAGCGCCCCGTCGACGAGCTCGACGCGCTGCGACAGGTCTTCGGGCATGGCGAGGACTTCTTGGAGGGTCCACGGTCCGTCGTGGTGGAGCGGTGGAGCGGGATGGCCGAGGTCGTGGTCGTAGTCCGCCGGCAGCGCCATGCGACATCACCTCCGGGGGCAGCCCGACGCACGCCAGTGTCGCACGCCGGGTCGGGAACGGGCTTGATCACGAGCCCAGGATGCCGAGGCGAACCGACGATTTCGCCGCTTCGCCGCCCCCGAACGGACTAGTTCACTCGAACGTGCGTGCTAGACGGCCGCAGCCGCCTGGCGCACCCCGTTGGCCAACTCCTCGGTCAGCGCGGCCACCGTGTCGTCCTGCACCGCCGACACGAACGCCGAGCCCACGATCACGCCGTCCGCGAACGCCGCCAGCTCGGCCGCCTGCACGCCGTTGCGCACCCCGAGACCGACGCCGATCGGCATGTCCGTGTGCTCGCGCACCCGCTTGACCAGCGCCGGAGCGGCCGACGAGACCATGTCGCGCGCACCCGTCACGCCCATCACGGACGTCGCGTACAGGAAGCCGCGCGACGACCGGGCGGTCAGGTCGATGCGCTCCTCCGTCGAGGACGGCGCGACCAGGAAGATCCGGTCCAGGTCGTGCGCGTCCGTCGCGGCGATCCACTCCGCGCCCTCGTCGGGAACCAGGTCGGGCGTGATGACGCCCAACCCGCCGGCCGCCGCCAGGTCGCGCGCGAACCGGTCCGCGCCGTAGGCCAGCACCGGGTTCCAGTACGTCATCACGACCGCACGGCCACCGGCCGCCGCGACCGACTCGACCACGCCGAACAGGTCCCGCACCCGGAACCCGCCGCGCAACGCCTGCTCGGCGGCGCGCTGGATGGTGGGGCCGTCCATCACCGGGTCGGAGAACGGCAGGCCGACCTCCACCAGGTCGCACCCGGACGACACCATCGCCCGCAGCACGTCCTTCGAGCCCTCGATCGTGGGGTACCCGGCGGGCAGGTACCCGATCAGGGCCGCCCGCGACTCCGCCCGACAAGCCGAGAAGAGCGGATCAAGCCTGCTCACGACTCCACCCCCAGCCCGAACCACTTGATCGCGGTGTCCATGTCCTTGTCGCCGCGCCCGGACAGGTTGACCAGGATCAGCCCCTCCGGTCCCAGCTCGCGGCCGAGCACCAGCGCCCCGGCCAGCGCGTGCGCCGACTCGACCGCCGGGATGATGCCCTCCTCCCGCGACAGCAGCGCGAACGCCTCCATCGCCTCGGCATCGGTCACCGGCCGGTACTCCGCCCGCCCGCTGTCCTTGAGGAACGCGTGCTCGGGCCCCACACCGGGGTAGTCGAGGCCGGCCGAGATGGAGTGCGCCTCCGCGATCTGCCCGTCGGAGTCCTGCAGCACGTAGGACATCGCGCCGTGCAGCGACCCGGGCGTGCCCGCGGTCAGCGTCGCGCCGTGCCGGGCGGTGTCGATGCCGTCACCGCCGGGCTCCAGGCCGACCAGCCGCACGGACGGGTCGTCGATGAAACCGTGGAAGATGCCGATGGCGTTCGAGCCGCCGCCCACGCACGCGGCCACCACGTCCGGCAGCCGGCCCGCCTTCTCCAGGATCTGCTGGCGTGCCTCGATGCCGATGATCCGGTGGAAGTCGCGCACGAGCACCGGGAACGGGTGCGGCCCGGCGGCGGTGCCGAGCAGGTAGTGGGTGTCCTCGACGTTGGCCACCCAGTCGCGCAGCGCCTCGTTGATGGCGTCCTTCAACGTGCGCGAGCCGTTCTTCACCGGGATGACCTGCGCGCCGAGCAGCCGCATCCGGGCCACGTTGAGCGCCTGCCGCTCGGTGTCGACCTCGCCCATGTAGACGACGCAGTCCAGGCCCATCAGGGCGCAGGCGGTGGCCGTGGCCACGCCGTGCTGGCCCGCGCCGGTCTCCGCGATGACCCGCTTCTTGCCCATGCGCTTGGTGAGCAGCGCCTGGCCCAGCACGTTGTTGATCTTGTGCGAGCCGGTGTGGTTGAGGTCCTCGCGCTTGAGGAACACCCGCGCGCCGCCCGCGTGGGCGGCGAACTTCGGCGCCTCGGTGAGCAGCGACGGGCGGCCGGCGAAGTCGCGCAGCAGCCGGGCGAACTCGTCGAGGAACTCGGGGTCGACCCGGGCCTTCTCGTAGAACGCGGCGAGCTCGTCCACGGCGGCGATCAGCGCCTCCGGCATGAACCGGCCGCCCCACGGCCCGAAGTGGCCGCGCTCGTCGGGGTCGTGGGGTGTCGGAGCCAACTGGCCGCGCGCCATGCGCTCTCCTCTTCCGGGTCTTCCGTCGGGCCGGGTCCTCCGGCGGCGGTGTCCTACCGGCTGGGCCGGGGACACGCGGGGTGTGACCCCGCCGTCACCAGCTTGTTCACCGCGACCTTCGGGTCACCGCTGGTCACCAGGCTCTCACCGACCAGCACCGCGTCGGCCCCGGCGCCGGCGTAGGCCATGAGGTCGCCCGGCCCGGACACGCCGGACTCCGCGATCTTGATGGTGTCGAAGGGCAGGCCCGGCGCGATCCGCCCGAACACGTCCTTGTCGACTTCCAGGGTATGCAGGTTGCGGGCGTTGACGCCGATCACGCTCGCACCGGCCTCCAGCGCGCGGTCGGCCTCCTCGGCCGTGTGCACCTCGACCAGGGCGGTCATGCCCAGCGACTCGACCCGGTCGAGCAGGGACACCAGCGCGTTCTGCTCCAGCGCCGCCACGATCAGCAGCACCAGGTCCGCGCCGTGCAGGCGGGCCTCGTGCACCTGGTACGGGCTGACGATGAAGTCCTTGCGCAGCAGCGGGACGCCCACCGCGGCGCGCACCGCGTCGAAGTCCTCCAGCGACCCGCCGAAGCGGCGCTGCTCGGTCAGCACGCTGATGGCCCGCGCGCCGCCCAGCTCGTACTGCACGGCGAGCTCCGCGGGCTCCGGGATGTCGGCCAGCTGCCCCTTGGACGGGCTGCTGCGCTTGACCTCCGCGATGACGCCGACGCCCGGTCCGCGCAGGATCGACATCACGTCCTGCGGCGGCGGCACCTTCGTCGCCTTCTGCCTGAGCACGTCGAAGGGCAGTGCCGCCTCGCGCGTGGCGAGGTCTTCGCGGACGCCTTCGATGATCGACTCGAGCACGGTCATCCGAGCACCTCGCTCGGCTCCGTCAGACCTTCCGGTTCAGTCGCAAGCTCCCGCACGTCATGCTCCCCTTCCCGCCACGAGGATGCTAACCCCGCCGCGAACCGCGTCCGGCCACCGGGTAGTCCCGTTCACGCAGATGACCAGGGCCCTCGCGGACCGACGTGCGCAAACGTGCGGCGTCGGTGCGTCAGCCGGTCGTCAGCGCGACGTCAGTCCCGTTCCGTGGGATCGTCGCCGCGCTCCAGGGCGTTCCACAGCTCGCGCTCGGGGTCGGTGGTCCGCTTGGCCGCACCGGGCGTCTGGTAGCCGCCTCCCAGGCGTGGCATGGCCGAACCGCGCACGAGGAGCAGCACACCCGCCGCGACCACGGCCGACGCGGCCAGGAACACCAGGCCGCGGCCGAGCGCGGGACCGCCGGCGTCCACCCCTTGGAACGCCGCCGCCACGCCCGCGAGCAGCACCACCACGCCGAGCACACGCCGCACCCAGCCGCCCAGCGCCACCACGGCGGCGATGGCGGCCAGGCACAGCAGCGCCAGCGGGGTCAGCGCGGGCACGACCTCGCCGCCGCTTCGGTCCGCCGAAGCGTCCCAGGTCACGGCGGAAGCGCCCCACAACGCCACCGCGCCGAGCAGCAGCAGCGCCACCACGATCCACAGTGGACGCCTGCCCGGCCGGGGCGCGGGCCGCTCGGGCGCGGGGCTCTCAGACACGGGCCGGGTCCACCGCCGGCGCCATGGTCTGCGCGGTCGCGACGGCCGACAGCACGGCACCGGCCTTGTTCAGGCACTCGTTGTCCTCGGCCACCGGGTCGGAGTCGGCCACGATGCCCGCACCCGCCTGCACGTACGCCACGCCGTCGCGCACCAGGGCGGTCCGGATGGCGATGGCGGTGTCGGCGTCGCCCGCGAAGTCGAGGTAGCCGACGACGCCGCCGTACAGGCCGCGCCGGGTCGGCTCCAGCTCCTCGATCAGCTCCATCGCCCGCGGCTTCGGTGCGCCGGAGAGGGTGCCCGCCGGGAAGCACGCCGCGACCGCGTCGAACGCCGTGCGGCCCTCGGCCAGCTCACCGCTGACCGTGGACACGATGTGCATGACGTGGCTGTACCGCTCGACCTTGAAGAAGTCGACCACGGTGACCGAGCCCGGCTTGCACACCCGACCCAGGTCGTTGCGGCCCAGGTCGACGAGCATCAGGTGCTCGGCGCGCTCCTTGTGGTCGGCCAGGAGGTCCTTCTCCAGCAGGGCGTCCTCCTCGTCGTCCACGCCGCGCCAGCGGGTGCCCGCGATCGGGTGAGTGGTCGCCTTGCCGTCGCGCACCGTCACCAACGACTCCGGGCTGCAACCGACGATGTCGAAGTCGTCCAGCCGCAGCAGGTACATGTACGGGCTGGGGTTGGACGTGCGCAGCACGCGGTAGATGTCGAGCGGGTCGGCGGTGGTGCGCATCTCGAACCGCTGCGACAGCACGACCTGGAACGCCTCGCCCGCGCGGATGGCCTCCTTGGCCTGCTCCACGACCGCGCGGAACTCCTCGGGCGGGCGGCGGCGGGTGAACTCCGGCTTGGGCCGCGCGAACACCGCGACCGTGGGCGGGGCGGGGCTCTGCAGGTCCACCGTCATCGCGTCGAGCCGGGCCACCGCGTCGTCGTAGGCGGCGTCCACGCGTTCCGGCGAGTCGTCCCAGTTGATGGCGTTGGCGATGAGCGTGACCGTGCCCTCGTGGTGGTCCAGCGCGGCCAGGTCGGTGGCCAGCAGCATCACCAGCTCGGGCAGCCCCAGGTCGTCCTCGGCCAGCGACGGCAGCCGCTCCAGCCGCCGCACGGCGTCGTAGCCGATGTAGCCGACCAGCCCGCCGGTCAGCGGCGGCAGGCCCGGCAGCGGGTCCGTCCGCAGCACCTCGATGGTCTCGCGCAGGGCGGCCAGCGGGTCGCCGCCCTCGGGCAGGCCCACCGGGTGCGGTCCCTGCCAGAACGCCTCGCCGCCGGTCGCGGTCAGCGCGCCCGCGCTGCGCGCGCCGACGAACGACCAGCGCGACCAGGAGCGGCCGTTCTCGGCGGACTCGAACAGGAACGTGCCCGGCCGGTCCGCCGCGAGCTTGCGGTACAGCCCGACGGGCGTCTCCGCGTCCGCCAGCAACCGACGCACCACCGGGATGACCCGCCGCTGGGCCGCGAGCTCGCGGAACTCCTCGCGCGTCGGGCTGACCTCGCCCAGACCCGCACCTGCACCGATGACGCTCACCATGGGCGACATTGTGCCGGTTGCGCCTATACCCCGGTTCGGCCGGGCTCTATTTCAACGCATGTTGAAAAGTGGTGCGGGATCCCGCATCATGGTGGCGTGAACCCGAGCCCGCGACAAACCGAACCGAAGCGCCGCGGTCGACGGGCGGGCGGTGAGGACACCAAGGCCGCCCTGCTGGCCGCCGCGCGCGAGGTCTTCGTCGAGCGCGGCTACGAGGGCGCGACCGTCCGGTCGATCGCCGGGCGGGCCGGGGTGGACGCGGCGATGGTCAACCACTGGTTCGGCGGCAAGGAGGGCCTCTTCGCGGAGGCCGTGCTCCAGGTGCCGGTCGACATCAACGCGCTGGTGGAACGGCTCCTCGACGGTCCCGACGAGGGGATCGGTGAACGGATCGTGCGCAACTTCCTCGCCGTCTGGGATCCCATCGACGGCGGCCCGTTCGCCGCGATGGTGCGCAGCGTGACGTCGCACGACCAGGTCGCGGAGGTGCTGCGCGGGTTCTTCGTGCAGACCCTGCTCAAGCGGCTCACCACGCACCTCGGCGTGGCGGACGGGGAGCTGCGGGCGACGCTGCTGGCCAGCCAGATCTTCGGCATGGGCATGGTCCGGTACGTGGTCCGGTTCGAACCGCTCGCCTCGGCGGACGTGGACACGGTGGTCAAGGCCATCGCGCCCAACCTCCAGCGCTACCTGACCGGCGACCTGGGCTGAGCCGTTCGGCGGTGGCAGCCCCGTCGGCCGATCAGGGCTTCGTCAGCCGGTCTCGGCGTCGTCAGCCGGTCTCGGCGTCGACCGGCGGGCCGAGCAGCACGGTCGCGTCGAAGCAGGTCGCGTCACCGGTGTGGCAGGCGCCGCCGACCTGGTCCACGACCAGCAGCAGGGTGTCGCCGTCGCAGTCCAGCCGCACCTCGTGCACGTACTGCGTGTGCCCGGACGTCTCGCCCTTCACCCACAGCTGCTGCCGGCTGCGCGAGTAGTACGTGGCGCGACGGGTGGTGAGGGTGCGGTGCAGGGCCTCGTCGTCCATCCACGCCACCATCAGCACCTCCCCGGTGCCGCGCCGCTGCGCCACGGCGCACACCAGGCCGTCCGCGGTGCGCTTGAGCCGGGACGCGATGGACGGGTCGAGCGCGCTGGTCAACGCTGTCCTCCGAGGAAGTGGAGCCGGGCGGGGCGGGTGTTGAGCAGCACCACGGCGAAGACGTGCGCGGCCGACAGGACGCCGGAAGCCACGCGGATCCACACCGGGACGTCGTTGAGCACGGCGAGCAGGTGCACCAGCGCCACGAGGCCGAACACGAACGCGGCGGTCAGCCGGGCCGGGCGCACGCCCGTCACCAGGCCGCCCGCCGCCAGCAGGCCGAGCGCCGCGACGATGACCGGGAACTTGATCAGCTCCGAGTCGCCCTCGACCTGCCACTGGATCAGCCCCATGAGCGCGAACGCGAGCGCGCCCGCCGCGCCGACCGCGGTGGCGATGAACACCTCGACGGGCGCGTTGCGCTGGTTCAGCATCAGCGCACCTCCACGCCCGAGTCGCGCAGGCCCCGCTTCACGTCACCGATGCGCAGCGTGCCGAAGTGGAAGACGCTGGCCGCGAGCACGGCGTCCGCGCCCTCGGCCACGGCGGGCGGGAAGTGCTCCACCGCGCCCGCGCCGCCGCTGGCGATCAGCGGCACGTCGACGACCTCGCGCGTCAACCGGATCAGCTCCAGGTCGAACCCGGCCTTGGTGCCGTCGGCGTCCATGGAGTTCAGCAGGATCTCGCCCACGCCCAGCTCCTGGCCGCGCGCGGCCCACTCGACCGCGTCGATGCCGGTGCCCTTGCGGCCGCCGTGCGTGGTGACCTCGAACCCCGACGGGGTGGGCCGCTCGCCCTCCGGCACGCGCCGGGCGTCCACCGACAGCACGATGCACTGGGCGCCGAACCGGCGGGACAGCTCGCCCAGCAGCTCGGGCCGGGCGATGGCGGCCGTGTTCACGCTCACCTTGTCCGCGCCGGACCGCAGCAGCTTGTCCACGTCCTCCGCGCTGCGCACGCCGCCGCCCACCGTGAGCGGGATGAAGACCTGCTCCGCCGTGCGCCTGACCACGTCGAACGTGGTCTCGCGGTCGCTGGACGACGCCGTCACGTCGAGGAACGTCAGCTCGTCCGCGCCCTCCGCGTCGTAGGCCCGCGCCAGCTCGACCGGGTCGCCCGCGTCGACCAGGTTGGTGAAGTTCACACCCTTCACGACCCGACCCCGGTCGACGTCCAGGCAGGGGATCACGCGCACCGCAACCGACATGGCCAAAAGCCTACGTGCAGGCCCTGAGCGGCCCTTCTGCCGGTGCCCGGCAGGTGGACGCTGGTGACACGAGCGTTGAACTCGGGGGTCGTGGACGTAGGACTCTCGCGCTGTGAACGTAGGACTCACGGGTGGCGGAGGCGGGCCTCACACACCTGAAAGTGGGACAGACGCGACGCGGAGGCCCCAAGTGTGGTTCACTAGTGGAGGTCGCAAGTTTTGTGTTCGTGTCATCCACGCTCGCGAAACATTGTTTGAGCGTGTGATTCCTCAGGGTCAGCGTTTGGACCGGCCCCAGCAGGGCGTTCGCCCCGTTGGTAGCGGTATGAGGAGTTAAAAGATGGCGCAGGGCACCGTGAAGTGGTTCAACTCGGAGAAGGGCTTCGGCTTCATCTCCCCCGAGGATGGCGGCGCGGACGTGTTCGTCCACTACTCGGAGATCCAGAGCGGCGGCTACCGCAGCCTGGAAGAGAACCAGCGGGTGAGCTTCGATGTCGGCCAGGGCGCCAAGGGCCCCCAGGCGACGAACGTGACGGTCATCTGACCTGAGCGTGACCGGAAGAGCCCCGTTCCCCTCGTGGGAGCGGGGCTCTTCCGCATCCCGGCGGCGTCACGGCGGCTAACGTTGCCGGACATGGACCTCGCAGCCGGCAAGTACCTGTTGTTGACCACCTTCCGCAAGGACGGCACCGCCGTGCCCACACCCGTCTGGGTCGCCGGCGGGGACGGCGCGCTGTACGCGTGGTCCGCCGCCGACGCGGGCAAGGTGAAGCGGATCCGCCGCAGCGGCGACGTCCGGATCGGACCGTGCGACATCAAGGGCAAGCCGACCGGCGAGCAGGTGCCGGCCACCGCGCGGCTGCTCGACCAGGCGGGCACCGACCGGGTCCGGTCCCTCATCGCGGCCAAGTACGGCCTGATCGGCCGCCTCACGCTGCTCGGCAGCAAGCTCCGCCGAGGCCGCGAGGGCACGATCGGCATCGAGATCAAGCCCGTCTGACGCCGTCAACCCGGAGTTGACGATCCCCTGCGCGTCAACCTAGAGTTGACGGATGGTCATCGCCCCGGTCCAGCTCACGGACCTCATCGTCACCGTCGCGTCGGAGCACCCCGACGTGCTGGGCAGGCTGGCCGCCGCCGTGGAGCTGAGCGGTCAGCTCGACGAGCTGGGCGACCACCTCATCGGGCACTTCGTGGACGAGGCCCGCCGCGCGGGCGCGAGCTGGACCGACATCGGTGAGAGCATCGGCGTCACCAAGCAGGCCGCGCAGAAGCGGTTCGTGCCCAAGGAGTCGCCCGACCTGAAGCCGACCTTCGACCGCTACACCGACCGCGCCCGCCGCGTCGTCGTGCTGGCCCGCCACCACGCCCGGTTCAGCGAGCGCATCGGCACCGAGCACCTGCTGCTCGGCCTGCTGGACGAGTCCGGCGGCCTGGCCGCCAAGACCATCGCCCAGCTGGAGGAGTCGGAGGGCACCACGCGGCTGGCCGTGCTCAGCGAGCTGGACGGCACGGTCCGGCAGCGACCCGAGCCGCAGCCGTTCACCACGCACTGCAAGAAGGCGCTGGAACTGGCCGTGCGCGCGTCACTGCGGCACGGCCACACGTTCGTGGGCACCGAGCACCTGCTGCTCGGCCTGCTCGCCGAGGGCGAGGGCACGGCGGCCAAGGCCCTCGCCCGCACGGGCGTGACCGCGCAGGCCGCGGAGACCTACGTCGTCCGGGAGATCAACGACGCGATCAGCCGCGCACCGCGGCCAGCGCCTCGGGGAGCGTGAACGCGCCCGCGTAGAGCGCCTTGCCCACGATCGCGCCCTCCACGCCGTCGCGGGACAGCGCCGCGAGCGCCACCAGGTCGTCCACACTGGACACGCCACCGGACGCGATCACCGGGGCATCGGTGCGGGCGCAGACCTCGCGCAGCAGGTCCACGTTCGGGCCCTGGAGCGTGCCGTCCTTGCCGACGTCGGTCACCACGTAGCGGGCGCAGCCGTCGCGGTCCAGCCGCTCCAGCACCTCCCACAGGTCGCCGCCGTCCTTCGTCCAGCCGCGCGCGGCCACCCGGTGACCCTGCTCGGTGATCCGCACGTCCAGGCCGACCGCGACCTTCTCGCCGTGCTCCGCGACGACCTTGGCGCACCACGCCGGGTCCTCCAGCGCGGCGGTGCCCAGGTTGACCCGCGCGCAGCCGGTCGCCAGCGCCGCGGCCAGCGACGCGTCGTCCCGGATGCCGCCGGACAGCTCCACCCGCACGTCCAGCTCACCGACCACGCGGGCCAGCAGCTCGCGGTTGCTGCCACGGCCGAACGCGGCGTCGAGGTCGACCAGGTGCACCCACTCGGCGCCGTCGCGCTGCCACGCGAGCGCGGCGTCCAGCGGGTCGCCGTAGTTGGTCTCGGTGCCGGCCTCGCCCTGCACGAGCCGAACGGCCAGGCCATCGGCCACGTCAACAGCCGGGAGCAGCGTGAAAGTCACGCGTTCAGCCTAGTTGACGTCAGCTGAAGCTCTTCAGCCAGTTCTCCAGCAGCTGCGCGCCCGCGTCACCGGACTTCTCCGGGTGGAACTGGGTCGCCCACAGCGGGCCGTTCTCCACCGCCGCGACGAACTCGTCGCCGCCGTGCTCGGCCCACGTCACGAGCGGCGCCTTGAGCACGTCGGACGCGTTCAGCTCCCACTTGCGCACGCCGTAGGAGTGCACGAAGTAGAACCGGGTGTCCGCGTCGAGGCCGGCGAACAGCGCGGTGTCGTCGGGCGCACGGACGGTGTTCCAGCCCATGTGCGGCACGACGGGGGCCTCCAGCCGCTCCACCGTGCCCGGCCACTCGCCGCAGCCCTCGGTGAGCACGCCGTGCTCGATGCCCCGTTCGAACAGGATCTGCATGCCGACGCAGATGCCGAGCACGGGACGGCCGCCGGCGAGCCGCTGGCCGATGAGCCGCGAGCCCCGGATGGAGTCGAGCCCGGCCATGCAGGCCGCGAACGCGCCGACCCCGGGCACCACCAGGCCGTCCGCGTCGAGCGCGGCCCGGTGGTCGGCGGACACCTCCACGTCGGCGCCGACGCGCTGGAGGGCGGGGGCGGCGGGGGGGGTGTTGGCGATTGCGGAGGGCAGCTCGGCGGGCGTGGGCGCGCTGGAGGGCGCGCTCGGCGGAGCGGATGTTGCCGAATCCGTAGTCCAGCACGACGACCTTGGGCACGTGGACCAGCCTACTAGGCCAAAGGTGCGCCGCCCTGGGTGACGGGAACCACCGGCAGCACGGTGTTGATCGGCAGGCCCACGCGGTCCGGCAGGGCGGTCACCCAGGTGTCCGCGCGGCCCTCGTCGACCAACGCCCGCACCTCGGCCACGTCGGCGGGCAGGTCCGCGGGCTCCGGCCGGGCGTCCAGGCGCCACCAGCGCACCAGCCCGACCAGCCGCCGCGCGGACCCCGTGGAGCCCGCACGCTCACCGTCGGTCCACACCTCCGCGCCCGCGGACCACCGCAGCAGCAGTGCCGCCACGCCCGTCCCGCGCACCTGCCCGGCCAGCCGGTCGGCCGCCGCGAACCCGATCTGCCTGCGCGGCAGCAGCACCGTCCCCGACGTC
>NZ_JBFAAX010000018.1:0-38893 GCF_040639995.1 Actinosynnema sp. NPDC023658
ACCGCACGCAGTGCGGCCGATCGCCCGCTGGCCCGGCGCGGCAGGCGGCCGCTAGCGTGATCACCATGGCGCACATCGACCTCGGCGTGGACGAGGCCCTTTTCCCCGGCATCACCGGTCCCATGCGGTTCCGGCCCGAGACGGCCAAGCCGCTCAACGAGTTGGCCGAAGTCCTGCTGCGCGCACCGAACTCGCTGCCCGCCGGCGAGCGCGAGCTGATCGCGGCCTACGTGTCGGGGCTGAACGAGTGCTCGTTCTGCCGCGACTCGCACTCGGCGTTCGCCGCCGCCCAGCTGGACGAGGGCATGACCCTGGTGCAGCAGGTGCGGGCGGACCTCGACGCCGCACCGGTGTCGGAGAAGCTGCGGTCGCTGCTGCGGATCGCGGGCGCGGTGCAGGAGACCGGGCGGAAGGTCACCACCGAGCTGGTGGAGCAGGCGCGGGCGCAGGGCGCGACCGACGTCGAGATCCACGACACCGTGCTGATCGCGGCGGCGTTCTGCATGTTCAACCGGTACGTCGACGGCCTCGGCACGCTCGTGGCGAGGCCGGAGGACTACGAGGAGTCCGCCCGCCGGATCGTGGCGGACGGCTACATCGGCTCGGCCTGATCACCCCTCGTTGACCACCACCGGCTGACCGTCGGCGGGGCCGGGGCGGGCGGCCGGGGGGGGGCCCGCGGGGGGCCCCCCACCTCCTGCACCGGGTCACCGTCCCCTCCGGCGGCGCGGAACGACGGCGGCACACTCGCCCGCAGCGCCGCGCAACGCGCCGAGTCCACCCCGGACAGAGCGGCCCGCCACCGCGCGCACCCGTCACCGTCGATGGACGGCAACACCCGCCCCCGCCGGACCAGCTCGTGCGCGAACCCGTGTAGCTCGGTCAGGAACTTCCCGGACGCCCCGAGTCGGCAGTCCGGCAACGAGCCGGGCAGTTCGTCGACCCACAGGACCGGAACCACCCACTCCCGCCACCGAAGGGCACCCCGTCGCCCACCCGAGGTCTCCCGGACCAGCTCGGGAGACTCGACCGGCCCACTGGCGTAGGACGGCAACCGAACGGAAAGCTCCCCGACCTCACCGCCACCCAGCAGCGAGGCAAGCGCATCCCCGTCAACCGCGAAGGGATGCCGAACCGCGCTCCTCGGCAACCGGCCACCGACGCGAGCCGGCAAGAGCCCGTCCTCAGCCCAAACCCCGACCCGCCCACCACCCACGCCCAAGGCATGCAGCACCAACACGACCAGCACTATGCGCCCCGCCCACGACCACCCCCAACCCACCCCACCGAGCCAGCCCGCCAACCACCCACTTGATCCGACACTCACCCACAGCCCTCAACGACCGCACCCCCGGCTGGCCGAGAGTGACCCCGGTCCACCCGGCGGCAGCAACGAGCCGACCCCCGCCGGGACAACCGGACCTTCACCGCCTGCCAGCACGGTCCGCCAGCGCCGCCACCCGCCAGCGCCTGCCGCTACCGCCGCCAGCGCAGCGTGCCCCCGCCTTCACCGCGCGCCGCCTTCACCGCGCGCCGCCTTCACCGTCGCCCGCCAGCAGCACCGCCACCGCCGGCAGCACCGCCACCGCCTGCCGCCGTGGGCCGTCGCCCCTGGTCTTGTGCGGAGCTGCCGTCATGCGCCCGGCAGGTCAGGTCCGGCGTTCCCGCCGACCCAGGCGCGGTCCGGCGTTCCCGACAGCCGGAGGTCTGAGCCGGAGTGGCGGAGCGCGGCGGTGGTGGGGCAGGCCGGCCGGGGGTTGGACCGGGGCACGGCCTGCCGCAGGTGCGTCGGCGGCGGCTCGGTAGCGGGCTGGGTGGCCGCTGTGGCGGTTACTGGTACTGGAGGGACCTCTTGCGGGCCAGGGCGGTGACGCCCACGCCTGCCAGGCCGACCTGGAGGGCCAGTTCGATCCAGTCGATGCCCGATGTGTCCGACACGCCGATGATCGACGCCGCGAACGTGCCCACCAGGGCCGCCGCGATGCCCACCAGCACGGTCATCACCATCGAGATCCGCTGCCTGCCCGGCACGACCAGCCGCCCCAGGCCACCGATGAGCACGCCGATGAACAGTGCCGAGATGAGCCCGGTGATCTCCACGAGAGGTCCTTTCCTCGTACTACGCGTCTGCCACGAGCATCACTCCCGGGCCTCCCCTCCCGAATCGGGTTTGCCCCTGACCCGCCCCTGATGCCGACCCTGAACCCGGAGCACCTCCGCACCCTGGTCCGACAGCGCGCGACCGGGGACGTCCGGGTCGCACCCCACCCTCGCCAGCCTCGACCTGATCGAGGTGGGGGAGCGTTCCAGGCGTTTGGCGATCGACCGGATCAGGTCGGCCGTCGGGGTGTCGTCCGTCGCGGCCAGCCAGTCGGTGCGCAGGTCGGCGTCCAGGTCCCGGGTCCACGGCTGGTTGGCGTTGGCCGGGCGGCCGCGAGCCGAGGCGGTCGACGGCGCGCTGAGCTTGCCCAGGGCCTCCAGCACCTGCGCCAGCAGCTTGCCGATCCTCGCGCCGGCGTCCGAGGGCAGCCGGATCGTGCCTTCGGCGACCAGGGCACCGGAGGTGTCGACGCCGGACAGGTCCACCGACAGCTCCGGATCGGCCGTGGCCACCAGCTGGTAGGTCGTGGAGCCGACGCGGACCGAATTCTCGTACGTGGTTGTCGTCATGGTGATGACGCTAGCGGAGGGGTCCGACAATTCCGGGGCGCTGCGCGGACCGGGGCCGGTTCAGGGGCAGAGCGGGCAGCTCGGCGCGGTCGGTTCGGACCCCGTCAGGTACGGCTTCAGATGCTCGGCAATGGCCCTGGCCAGCGACGGCGGCACGGCGTTGCCGATCTGCCTGGCCACCTCGATCTTCGAGCCGCACCACTCGAAGTCGTCCGGGAAGCTCTGCAGGCGTGCGGCCTCCAGGTGCGTGATCGGGCGGTCGACCCGGTGCCCGTCCTCGCCCGGCTCCCACTGCGGGTGCAGGTAGCGGCCCTTCTCCGGCTTGTAGAACTCGGTGCGGATGGTCAGCGACGGCTGGTCCCACCGCATCCGGCCCATCACGTCCGTCGTGCCGGTCTTCTTCTTCCGCCAGCACCGCGGCAGCAGCTCCGGCGGCAGGTTGAACCGGCCGCCGCCCGGCGGGATGTGGCGGTACCGCTCCAGCGACAACGGCGTGGGGTTGCGGCCGATGTGCAGCTGCGGGCTCTTGAACGGCCCCGGCAGCTCACGGCCGAAGAACTCCACCACCGAGTCGGGCAGGGCGGTCGTCACCGGCCGCTCCGGCAGGCCGCGCAGCACGTCGCCCACCGTGTGCCAGCGGTCGCGCGGGTGGGTCGCGGCGGGCAGCGGGATGCGTCCGATCCGCGAACCGATCACGATCGCGCGCCGCCTGCGTTGCGGCACGCCGAAATCCGCCGCGTGCAGGATGCCCGCGCTCAGCTCGTAGCCCTCGGTCTCGTCCCGGAGCAGCGCGAACTCCGTCGACGCCAGGAAGCGGTCGACGTTCTCGATCACGAACACCGACGGCCGGGCCTTCCGCACGAACCGCAGGTACTCGCGCCACAGCGAGTTGCGCGGGTCGTTGACGTCCTTCGAGCCCAGGTTCGAGAACCCCTGGCACGGCGGGCCGCCGACGATCACGTCGACCTCGGGGATCGCGCTGTCCGGCACGGCCGCGATGTCGGCCCACCGGATGTGGTCCTCACCGAAGTTCGCAGCGTACGTCGCCGCCGCCTGCAGGTCCCACTCGACCGCCATGACCGGCCGGTAACCGCCCGCCGCGGCGAACCCGGAGGTCATGCCGCCGCAGCCGGCGAACAGGTCGATCATGGACAGCACGGGCTTCAGGCTAGCCGACCGCGTCGGGCCAGCACCGTGGCGCGCACCCGACTCGCCGCGACCGACGCGTCCTCGTGCTCCCACACCCGCACCGCGAGCCACCCCGCTTCCGCCAGCACCTGGTCGGTGTTCGCGTCGCGGGCCTGGTTCGCCTCGATCTTGGCCCGCCAGAACTCGCCGTTGCGCTTGGGCCACGTGCCGTGCTCGGGGCAGCCGTGCCAGAAGCACCCGTCCACGAACACCGCCACCTTGGCCGGCCCGAACACCACGTCCGCCTCGCGCCGGACCGCGCGCACCGGCCGCTGGTGCACCCGGTAGCGCAGGCCGAGCCGGTGCAGTTCCCGCCGCAACGCCACCTCGATGCCCGTGTCGCGGGAGCGCTGCTTGCTCATCCGGGCGCGGACGTCGTCCGTCGTCTCCAGGTTCGGCACCCCGCCATGATGGCTCACGGGTACGACCCGCCGGCGCCCGCCACGGCAAGAGCCCGAAGCGCCGTGCCGGACGACTCGCCCGCGAACCCGCTCACGCCGGGTGCAGCACCCCGTGCAGCCTCCGCGCCGCGCGGTCGAGCTGCGCCCGCACCGGCAGCACCGCCGCACCGACCTGGGTGGACCCGGTGACCCCCAGATCCGCGAAGAAGAACGGCGGCATCGCGCGCAGCAGCAACTCCTCCGACCGCTGCGGCCCACCGCGCGGGTTCAGGATCAACCGCTCCACCCAGGCGTCGACCTTGAACACCGTGTCCGCCAACGGGTGCACCCGCACGTCGAGCCCGTGCCCGCGCAGCACCGCGACGACGTACACGTCCCGCAGGAACCCCAGGAAGTCGGACACGACGCGGTTGCGCAGGGCGGCACGCCCCTCCGGCCCCACCTCCGCGATCACCTCGCGCGCCGGCGTCCACAGCATCGCCCGCGCCGTCTCGTCCGCCTCGCAGAACTCGCGGAACTCGGGCCAGCCGGGTAATCGGCCCAGCGCCTCGACCACGTGGTGCGCCACGTGCGCGAACGCGAAGTCCGGCCGCCACTCCCGGATCTCCGGCACGTCGGTCGGACCGGGCCGCGGCGCGCTCCGGCACGCGGCTTCGACCTCGTCCGCGGTGATCCGGTGGATTGCGACGGACTCGTGCGCCATCACGTGCGCCACGACGTGCTTGCGCTTGCCGTACCAGTGGTTGAAGTGGAACCGGGTCTCCTGCGTGACGTTGAACAGCCGGCGCACTTCCAGGGCGGTGGTCATGACGCAGAGGGTACGGACGGGCACCGACAGTTCCGGTGAATCCGCAGGTCAGGTGATCGACAGGGTCGCGCGGTCGGCCGCCGAGCGACCCGCGTCCCACCCCGCGGCGCTGCGCACCGGCGTGGTCTTGGCGACGGTCCGGGTGAACATCGCGCCGAAGTACTCCTCCACCGCCTTCTTGCGCTCCGCGAGCACGGGCAGCAGGCGGTCGTCGTCAGACGGCCCCTCGTTCGCCGCCCGCAGCCGCTCCCCGATCCGGTGCGCGTAGGCCAGCAGGAACGACTTGCGGAACGCCGCCGACCGCGCCTCGTCGCCCTTGCGCGCCTTGTCGCCCGCCGCCACCATCGCCCGCGTCGCCTGGACCAGCAACGACGCCGACAGCAGCTCCACGATCTCCAGGTCGAGCTCCTCCCCGACCAGCGCCACGAACCCCAGGTCGTACACCACGGCCCGGCACCGGTTGGCCTCCGCGACCACGTGCACGACCTGCGCCTTGCCGTCGAAGTACCGCTTGTCCAGCCACAACCGGCGTGACGTCGTCGTCGGCGCCTCCAAGGGCATCCGCTCCAACGCGTGCCGCGTCACCAGCTCCTGCGCCTTGGCCGACAGCGCCTCGGCCTCGTCCGGGAACGCGGTCGACTCCGCCTTCGCCAGCAGCCCACGCACCCGGTTGAGGATCTTCGGGTCGACGTGGTGGTGGTCGATCGCGGACAGCGGCGTGCCCGGCTTCGGCACGATCACCGGCAGACCCGGCAACGTGACCAGCACCGCCAGCACGGCCACCGCGACGGCCACGGCGTCGTCGCGCAGCTCGATGTGCCTGCTCGCCCACTGGTCGAGGTGGGGCCGGTCGACGTCCCACCAGACCACCGCCTCGATCTCGTCCAACTGCTCCCGCCAGCGCGGGTGCAACGCGGAGTAGCGGGAGGCCTCCAGCGCCAGCGAGTCGACCAGGAACGAGAGCGCGCGCTCGTCCTCGTTCCGCCGCACGACCTCGTACACGTCGTAAGGCAGCCACCCGTGGTCCCACAGGTGCTCGAAGGCACGCCTCAGCACCGCCTGGACGGCGTCGTCCACTTCGGCCGGTGGGAGGGAGGAGGTGCGCGGCAGCCGGGCCCGGCGGTTCGCCGCGGCCCGCCACAACGCCTCGCGCAGGGAGTCCACGACCACCGATTGTCCTCTTTCGGGTGTGGTGTCGCCGCAGCCGGTGCGCGTTGCGGTCCGGCACGCCCCGGACGTGCCAGCCTCGCGCGGTGAGCCGGAAGACGCAGCCCCCGAAACGGCGGCCGATCGTGGTGGTGCACCGTCCACAGGGGACGTCGCTGACCACGGCGCAACGACAGGTCGTCCACCGCTGCCGCACCCTGCCCCTGCTCCTGGACCCCCTCGAAGCCGAGTTGACCGTCAGCAGCGCGGTGGCCGACGTGCGGCCGGACGAGGAGTTCTGGGCGGGCCTGATCGAGTACGCCGTGTCGCTGCCCAGCCGGCGCAACCACGCCCTGCTGCGCGTGCTGGCCGCGGTGCTCACCGGCCGCCCGCGCGAGTGGGCGGCGAACGCCGTCACCCCCGCGGGCCCGGCCCTGACCGCAGGCGGCGCCTGGATCTGCGACCGCTCGCTGGATGCCGGCTACCTGGCGCTGATCTGCGCCTACCGGTTCGCGGCTGACCAGCACGCCATGGTGTTCCTGATGGACGAACTCGCGGGCGGCATCATCAGGACCGCCTTCGTCACCAGGAACGTCACCACGGCCCACCGTCGCCTGGCCGAACAAGGCCCGCTCACCCCTATAGGGGCAGAGGCGGCGCACTGGCTGCTGGCCAAGTCCTACGACCGCCTCGACCGCCACGACGGCGCCTCCGTGGATCGTGACGTGCAACGCACCCGGCTGCTGGCGAGTCGGCGGATCGCCCTCGCGTTCGGCTGAGGAAGAAATGCCGTGACGACCGGCCCGGAATGGGACGGGTGCGGGCTGGTGGAACCGTTCTCGCAGGTCAACGGCCCACACGGCGGGTCATGACGGCAATTCGGCACCGGGGCCGGGAGAAAGCGGATGGCCCGGCTCGCTGAAGAGCGGGAGAAGCACCGGAATAAACAGCGAGAGGGCCACCGGAATGGTGGCCCTCTCGCTGTGTTGTGCGCCGCCAGGGACTCGAACCCCGAACCCGCTGATTAAGAGTCAGCTGCTCTGCCAGTTGAGCTAGCGGCGCTCGGACTGTCTTGCTCTGTCCGACGCGGAGAACATTAGCACAGCGTCCGACCGGGCTCCCAATCGCCTGGTCAGGGCTGGTGTGCCGCCCTGGTGCAGGGGGAACTTCGCCTTGGTAACGATCCAGCATCTCGGGCAACATCGTCAACCCTCCAGGCGTCACCTTGTCAGGGGACGCCAGCGGACTCCTGTTGCAGGCTGTCGTGGTGTTCTGGGGATGAACCGGAGGATGGGGATGCACCGCAAGCGGGGGGCGCGTGGAGCGCTGGGGATGGTCGCGATCGGGCTGGTTGCGACGTTGATCACAAGCTGTTCGTCCGGCCCGTCGGAGTCCGGGGGCGCCGCCGGCGACACGGCGACGACCACCACCTCGTCCACACCGCCGCCCAAGCCCGTGTCGTTGACCACGGGCCCCGCGGACGCGGCCGTCGACGTCGCGCCCGGGCTGCCGGTCGTGGCCACGGCCGCCGACGGCAAGATCACCGCGGTGTCGCTGACCAACCCCGAGGGCGTGGCCGTGGCCGGTCAGCTCAGCCCGGACGGTCTGCAGTGGACCAACACCGAGCCGCTGGGCTACCAGAAGACCTACACGCTGGCCGTGACGGGCCAGGGTGAGGACGGCAAGCCGGTCACCAAGACCTCGACCTTCAGCACCGTCAAGCCGCGCACGTTGACCTACCTCTCGGTCAACCCGCAGGACGGCACGACGGTGGGCGTGGGCCAGCCGCTCGCCTTCTACTTCGACGAGCCGATCGCGGACAAGGCCGCCGCCGAGGCCATGATCTCGATCACCACCGAGCCGCGCGTCGAGGGCGCCTTCTACTGGTTCGACGAGAAGACCGTGCACTGGCGCCCGCAGAACTACTGGACCCCCGGCACCAAGATCACCATCAACGCGCGGATCTACGGCAAGCACGTCGGCAACGGGGTCTACGGCGAAGAGGACCGCGTGATCACCACCACGATCGGTGACGCGGTGATCCACGAGGCGGACGGTCAGACGCACCAGGTCGTCACCAAGGTCAACGGCCAGGTCGTGCGCACCATGCCGACCTCCATGGGCAATGCGGAGAACCCCACCCCCACGGGCACCTACGTGCTCACGGAGAAGCACGCGCACATGGTGATGGACTCCCGCACCTACGGCCTGTCGCTGGAGGCGGGCGGCTACGTCACGCCGGTCGACTGGGCCACCCGGATGTCCAACTCCGGCATCTTCTTCCACAGCGCGCCGTGGTCGGTCGGTGACCAGGGCTACCGCAACGTCAGCCACGGCTGCCTGAACCTGTCGCCGGAGAACGCCAAGTGGGTGTTCGACAACGCCAAGCAGGGCGACGTGGTGGTCGTCACCAACTCCGGAGGTCCGGTGCTGGAGCCCTGGGACGGCTTCGGCGACTGGCAGGTCCCGTGGGACCAGTGGGTCAAGGGCAACCGCTGAGCCGGGGCCCCGGGGCGCTACAGCTCTGACACCCGACCCGCCGCCACCTCCAGGCGGCGGGTCGTGTGCACCGCGTCCAGCATCCGCCGGTCGTGCGTGACCAGCAGCAGGGTGCCGGTGTAGGAGTCGAGCGCGGACTCCAGCTGCTCGATCGCGGGCAGGTCCAGGTGGTTGGTGGGCTCGTCGAGCACCAGCAGGTTCACCCCGCGGGCCTGGAGCAGCGCCAACGCGGCACGGGTGCGCTCACCGGGGGACAGCGACGCCGCCGGCCGCAGCACGTGCACCGCCTTCAGCCCGAACTTGGCCAGCAGCGTGCGGACGTCGGCGGGCACGAGGTCCGGCACGGCCGCCCCGAACGCGTCCAGCAGCGGCTCGTCGCCCAGGAACAGGCCGCGTGCCTGGTCGACCTCGCCCACGACCACGCCGGAGCCCAGCGACGACGACCCCGACGTCACCGGGACGCGACCCAGCAGCGCCGCCAGCAGCGTCGACTTGCCCGAGCCGTTGGCGCCGGTGATGGCGATCCGGTCGGCCCAGTCCACCTGGAGGTCCACCGGACCCAGCGTGAACGACCCCCGCGTCACCACCGCGGCCCGCAGCACCGCCACCACCGCGCCGGACCGGGGCGCGGCGGCGATCTCCATCCGCAGCTCCCACTCCTTGCGCGGCTCGTCGACCACGTCCAGCCGCTCGATCAGCCGCTCGGTCTGCCGGGCCTTAGACGCCTGCTTCTCGGTTGCCTCGGTGCGGAACTTGCGCCCCACCTTGTCGTTGTCCGGGGCCTTGCGGCGGGCGTTCTTCACGCCCTTCTCCATCCACGCCCGCTGCGCCCGGCCGCGCTCCTCCAACGCCGACCGCGTCGACGCGTACTCCTCGTACTCCTCCCGCGCGTGCCGGCGCGCGATCTCCCGTTCCTCCAGGTACGACTCGTAGCCGCCGCCGTAGGACCGCACCTGCTGCTGCGCCAGGTCCAGCTCCACGACCCGCGTCACCGTGCGGGCCAGGAACTCGCGGTCGTGCGACACGACCACCACGCCCGCGCGCAGCCCCGTCACGAACCGCTCCAGCCGGGCCAGGCCGTCCAGGTCGAGGTCGTTGGTCGGCTCGTCGAGCAGGAACACGTCGTACCTGCTCAGCAGCAACGACGCCATGCTCACGCGGGCCGCCTGGCCGCCGGACAGCGCCGTCATCGGCAGGTCGAGCGACACGTCCAGGCCCAGCTCGGCCGCGACCTCCTGCGACCGCTCCTCCAGGTCCGCGCCGCCCAGTGCCAGCCACCGCTCCAACGCCTCGGAGTAGCCGTCGTCGTCCGCCCCGGAGGTCAGCGCGTCGGTCGCCCGGTCCAGGTCGGCCTGCGCCGCCGTCACGCCCGTGCGGCGGCCGAGGAACGCCCGCACGGTCTCGCCCGGACGCCGGTCCGGCTCCTGCGGCAGGTGGCCGACGGTCGCGGTCGTGGGGGACAGGCGGACCACGCCCTGCTCGGCGGGCAGCAGGCCGGCCAGCGTCCGCAGCAGCGTCGACTTGCCCGCGCCGTTGGCGCCGACCAGGCCGATCACGTCACCGGGGGCGACGACCAGGTCCAACCCGGAGAACAGCACCCGGTCACCGTGCCCGGCGGCCAGGTCCTTCGCGACGAGTGTGGCGCTCATGACAACTCCACGGCAGCTGGCTGGGACGGACCGGGCAGGAAGCTGGGGCGAACCGGGCACAAAGAAGACGCCCCTCGACGAGGCGTCGAGGGGCGTTCCGCTTGGGGTGAGTGACGGGACTTGAACCCGCGACACCTGGGATCACAACCCAGTGCTCTGCCAGCTGAGCTACACCCACCAAGACCGGTTGACCCGGCGCGTGAAGCATACAGTGCCCTACCGCCGGGTCTGAAATCGACCCTATTTCAGGCCGTCGGCGGCCAGCAGCTCGGCGGCCACGGCCTGCGCCTGCTCCGACGTCGGGCCGGGCTGCGGCACGAACGCCGTGCGCCGGTAGTACGCCAGCTCGCGGATCGACTCCTTGATGTCGGCCAGCGCGCGGTGGGCCAGGCCCTTGCCCGGCTGCGCGTAGTAGATGCGCGGGTACCAGCGCCGGCACAGCTCCTTGATCGACGACACGTCGACCATCCGGTAGTGCAGGTGGGCGTCGAGCTCCGGCATGTCGCGGGCGATGAACCCGCGGTCGGTGGCGATCGAGTTGCCCGCCAGCGGCGCGGTGCGCGGGTCCGGCACCCACTCCCTGATGTAGGCCAGGACCTGCGCCTCGGCGTCGGCCAGCGTCACGGTCGACCGCCGCACCTCCTCGGTGAGGCCGGACTTGGCGTGCATCTGCATGACGACGTCCGGCATCGAGTCGAGCGCGGTGTCATCGGCGTGGATCACCACGTCGACACCCTCCCCGAGCACGGTCAACTCCGCGTCGGTCACCAGCGCCGCGATCTCGATCAAGGCGTCCTTGCCCAGGTCGAGGCCGGTCATCTCGCAGTCGATCCACACCAAGCGATCCATCACCAGAGCGAGCCTAGTCGTCCCACCGCTCCCCGCCCGCGTCGCTTCGGGTGGCGGCCCCTACCAATCTCATTACGCTCAGGGCGATGACGGCCCAGAGCGACATCGCTGCCGGTTACGCCACGGAGGGCGCCGCGGTCGAACTCGGCGCGGTGCTGGTCGGCGGCGAGGTGGAGCCGACGGCGCACGTGCGGCTGCCGCTGGCCACGCTGAACCGGCACGGCCTGGTCGCGGGCGCCACCGGCACCGGCAAGACCAAGACGCTGCAGCTGATGGCGGAGCAGCTGTCGGCGGCGGGCGTCCCGGTGGTGATGGCGGACGTGAAGGGCGACCTGTCCGGCCTGTCGCGACCGGGCGAGGGCGGTGAGCGGATCACCGCGCGCGCCACCGAAACGGGTGACGACTGGCAGCCGGGGGCGTGCCCGGTGCAGTTCCTGTCGCTGGGCACGGGCGGGGTGGCGGTGCCGGTGCGGGCGACCGTGACGAGCTTCGGGCCGATCCTGCTGTCGAAGGTGCTCGGGCTCAACGACACCCAGGAGTCCACGCTCGGGCTGGTCTTCCACTGGGCCGACTCGCGCGGCCTGCCGCTGCTGGACGTCAAGGACCTCCGGGCGGTGATCACCCACCTCACGTCCGACGAGGGCAAGGCGGACCTCAAGGGCCTGGGCGGCGTCTCGTCGGCCACGGCCGGCGTGATCCTGCGGTCGTTGGTGAACCTGGAGGCGCAGGGCGGCGACACGTTCTTCGGTGAGCCGGAGCTGGACCCGCGCGACCTGATGCGCGTGGACGCCGACGGTCGCGGGGTCGTCTCGCTGCTGGAGCTGGCGGAGTTGCAGACCAGGCCCGCGCTGTTCTCCACCTTCCTGATGTGGCTGCTGGCGGAGCTGTTCGAGGTGCTGCCCGAGGAGGGCGACCTCGACCGGCCGAAGCTGGTGTTCTTCTTCGACGAGGCGCACCTGCTGTTCGCGGACGTGTCCAAGGCGTTCCTGGAGCGGATCACCCAGACGGTGAAGCTGATCCGGTCCAAGGGCGTGGGGGTGTTCTTCTGCACGCAGCTGCCGACCGACGTGCCGAACGCGGTGCTGTCGCAGTTGGGCGCACGGGTGCAGCACGCGTTGCGGGCGTTCACGCCGGACGACCAGGCGGCGTTGGCGAAGGCGGTGAAGACGTACCCGACGACGCCGCACTACGAGCTGGAGGAGGCGTTGACGTCGTTGGGCACCGGTGAGGCGGTCGTGACGGTGCTGAGCGAGCGGGGTGCGCCGACGCCGGTCGCGTGGACCAGGCTGCGCGCGCCGCGGTCCTTGATGGACACCATCGGGTCGGACGCGATCCGCCAGGCCGCCGAGTCGTCCGAGCTGCACGGCGAGTACGCCGGGACGGTCGACCGCGAGTCGGCGTACGAGAAGCTGACCGCGAAGGTGGCGCCTCCCGGGTCGGCACCCGAGCAGGCGCCACCGGCGGACCACGAACCCGGGCGCGAGCGCCGGGCGGACCGCGACGAGCCGGGCGTGGTGGAGCAGGTGCTCGGCAACCCGGCGGTGAAGTCGTTCTTCCGCTCAGCCGCGAGCGCCCTCGGGCGTGAGATCACCCGAGGTCTCTTCGGGACCTCCCGCAAGCGCCGGTGAGCGCTTGACCTTCATGGACAGGTAGGCGGCGCCGATGCTGAGCACCCCGGCGACGTACCAGGCCGGGGTGTAGTTCCCGAAGTGGTCCCTGGTGAGGCCGGCGGCCGTGGCGGCGACGGCGGCGCCGACCTGGTGCGAGGCGAACACCCAGCCGAAGACGACCGGTGCGGACAGGCCGAACACCTGGCGGCACAGGGCCACCGTCGGCGGCACGGTGGCGACCCAGTCCAGGCCGTAGAAGATGATGAACACCAGCATCGACGGGTGAACTGAGTCGTTGAACAGCTGCGGCAGCAGGAGCAGCGACGCGCCGCGCAGCGCGTAGTACACGGCCAGCAGCACGCGGGAGTCGACGCGGTCGGTGAGCCAGCCGGACGCCACCGTGCCGACGATGTCGAAGATGCCGACCACCGCGAGCAGGCCCGCGGCCGTCGTGGTGGGCATGCCGTGGTCGTGCGCGGCGGGGATGAAGTGGGTGCCCACCAGGCCGTTCGTGGTCGCGCCGCAGATCGCGAAGCCCGCCGCGAGGAACCAGAACGGGCCGGTGCGCGCCGCGCTCGTCAACGCGCCGATGGCCCGTCGGGCCGCACCGCCGGTGCTGACCGGCACGGGCACGACCTCGTCGCCGCCGTAGGGCGGGACGCCCAGGTCGGCCGGGTGCTCGCGGAGGAACAGCAGCACCAGCGGCACCACCGCGAGGGCCGCGACGGACACCACGATCGACGCGCTGCGCCAGCCCGACGACTCCGACAGCGCCGCCACCACGGGCAGGAACACCAGCTGTCCCGTCGCACCGCCCGCGGTGAGGATGCCGGTGACCAGGCCGCGGTGCTTGACGAACCAGCGGCCGGTGATGGTCGCCACGAACGCCAGCGCCATCGAGCCCGTGCCCAGGCCCACCAGCACGCCCCAGAACAGCACCAGCTGCCACGCCTCGGTCATGAACACGGTCAACCCGCTGCCCACCGCGACCAGAGTCAACGCCGAGGCCACGACCTTGCGCACGCCCAAGCGCTCCATCAGCGCGGCGGCGAACGGCGCGGTCAGGCCGAACAACATCAGGTTCACCGACACGGCGAAGCCGATCGTGCCGGTGGACCAGCCGAACTCGCGTTGCAGCGGTTCGATCAGCGCGCCCGGGGTCGCCCGGAACGCCGCGGCGCCGATCAGCGCGATGAAGGCCACGCCGGCCACCAGCCATGCCCAGTTCTGCCTGCTCCGAATCACGTGGGCAAGCCTCGGTGATTCCAGGTGCTCCGGAAAGTGGCTCGATGGCCATCATGTGCAAAGATCCGGCCATGGACAACCGCCACTCGATCGCCGTGCTCGCGCTGGACGAGGTGGTGGCGTTCGACCTCGGCGCCCCGACGCAGGTCTTCAACGCCGCCCGCGACGAGCAGGAGCGCCGCTTCTACCGGGTGCGGATCTGCACGCCCGGCGCGCGGCCGGTGCGCAGCTCGGCCGGGTTCACCGTCACCCCGGATCACGGCCTGGAGCTGCTGGCGGAGGCGGACACGGTCATCGTGGTCGGCGTGAACTACGGCGCGCGGGCGCTGGAGGACGGCACGCTCGACGAGCCGGTGCGGGACGCACTGCGCGCGGCGGCCACCCGGGGCGCGCGGGTCATGTCGATCTGCACGGGCGCGTTCGTGCTGGCCGCGGCCGGTCTGCTGGACGGTCGGCGGGCCACCACGCACTGGGCGCACGCGGACAACTTCCGCCGCCTGTTCCCGGCCGTCGACCTCGACCCGGACGTGCTGTTCGTGGACGAGGGCGACATCCTCACCTCGGCGGGCGTCGGCGCGGGCATCGACCTCTGCCTGCACGTCGTGCGCCACGACCACGGCAGCGGGGTGGCGAACATGGCCGCGCGCCGGTGCGTCGTGCCGCCGTGGCGTCCGGGCGGCCAGTCGCAGTTCATCGTGCGCCCGGTGCCGGACCGGACCGAAACGTCCACGGCACCGGCCCGCGCGTGGGCCATGGAACGCCTGCACGAGTCCCTCGAACTGCGCTCGCTGGCCGCGCACGCCCGGATGAGCGTGCGCACGTTCACCCGCCGGTTCCGCGAGGAGACCGGGGTGAGCCCCGGCAAGTGGATCACCCAGCAGCGCGTGGAACGGGCCAGGCACCTGCTGGAGACCACGGACCTGCCGGTCGACCAGGTGGCCAGGCACGCGGGCTTCGGCACGGGCGCGGCGCTGCGGCAGCAGATGAGCGCGACCCTCGGCGTCGCGCCCAGCGTCTACCGCACCACGTTCCGCTCGGCCGGCTAGCGCGTCGGTGCCGCTCGACCGGGAAGGACGGCGGGGGACCCGCTCACCGCTCCAGGAACGGGCGCAGCAGGTCGGGCACGGCCTCGTCGGCCAACGCCAGTCCGTCCGCCTCGGCCACGTCGACCACGTGGTAGGCGCCGTCACCGGCGGCGGTGGTGGCGGTGATCGTCACCAGGCCCGCGCGGCGCTGGAAGAACGACCGGGAGATCCGCCAGCCGATGATGCCGGTGCGTTGCAGCGCAACGGTTTCCCGGATCGCGGACCCCGCCCGCGCGAGCAGGTGGCGCTCGGTCAGCGCGTGGCCGAGCGAGCGGTACCGGTCCCAGCCCAGGGCGGCGGAGAACGGCACCAGCGCCAGCACGACCTGCCACGTCCAGCTCGGCGCGAACCACGCCAGGACCGCCGCGAGCACCAGCAGCGGGACGACGGCGCGGACCAGTCGACGGCGCAGCGCGGCCACCGGGTGACGGCGCAACGGCGTCCGCGTCGGTGACTCGTCCTGCCGCAGCACCTCCGCGGACACGCGGTGCGCCTCCACGACCGGCGCGGGCGGCAGCAGCAGGTTGCTCTCGCCCTTGCGGCCCAGGCCGGTCGTCACCGTCTTGGCGTGCGCACCGCGCCCGGCCCGCAGCAGCAGCGGTTCGACCAGCTCCACGCCGCGAAGTCGTTGTTCGGCAACGGAAACCGAGCGCGTGGTGAGCAGGCCGCGGCGCACCCGGACCGTGTCGTCCGGCTCACGGGTCAGCCGGTAGCCCCAGAACTGCACCACGTACACCAGCACCGAGCCGAACGTGGCGACCACCAGGACCACGCCGGCGAACAGCGCGATGGTGAGCCCGAGCGGCTGGTCCGCGATCCAGTGCGCGGCCCGGGTCATCGGATCCAGCACCTCGATGTCCAGCTCCCGCGCGAAGTTCATCGCGAAGCCGAACAGCGCACCGGCCGCCACGAGCCCGGACAACGTCAACGGCGCGTACCGCAGCCACCGGTTGTCCCACTTGGACAGCACGACGCCCGGCCGTTCCGGCACGACCTCGTCCGTCGTCGGGGTTTCCGCCTTGGCGATGGTGAGCAGCAGCACGCGCAGCCGTTCCGCCTCGGCCGACGACACCGCGTCCAGCGTCAGGCCGTCCTCGCCGGGTTGGTCGCGCTGCCCGGTGCCGACCCGGATCGCGGACAGCCCGAACAGCCGGTGCCCCAGCTTCGCGGTCAGGTCGACCGTGCGGATCCGGTCGCGCGGCACCGCCAACCGCTTGCGCACGAACAGACCGGTGTGCATCTCGACCTGCTCGGTGGTGATCCGGTACCGGGTGGTGAGCCAGCGCAGCAGTCCGAACAGCACGATCGCCACGATCACGCCGACGCTGGTCAGGATCCGCCACCCCTCGCCCTTGCCCAGCACGAGCAGGCCGAGGAACACCGGGACGAGGCCGAGCAGCTCGTTCAGCGGGCGGACGACGAGCATCCGCACGTCCAGCCGGTGCCAGTCCACCACCGGCTCGGCGTACTCCGGCGCGGCGGGCAGGTCGGTGCTCACGTGGCATCACCCGGCGTGGCCTGGGTGGTCGTGGTCAGCTCGTCGGCCAACCGCACCGCGTCGGCGTGGTCGAGGCCCTCGATGAGCACCGGGCCCGCGGCCGAGGCGGTGGTCACGGTGACCGTCGACAGGCCGAGCAGCTGCTGGAGAGGACCGCGCTTGGTGTCCACGGTCTGGATGCGCGAGACCGGCGCGATGCGCCACTCCTGGTTCAGCCAGCCGACCAGCGTGTACACCGCGTCCGGGGTGGCCTCCCAGCGGTGCACCCGGTAGCGCCAGCGCGGCATCACCAGGGTGTGCGCGGTGCCCAGCACCAGGGTCGCGATCGCGGCCGTGACCTGCCACGGCGACGAGGCGAAGATCAGCACGACCAGCTGCGGCACCAGCAGCACCGTCCACCCGATCACCGCGTGCAGGGTCCAGAGCGTGATCGACCTGCGGCTCACCTGGTGCCGCGGCGCACGCAGGCGCACCACTTCGTTGCTCACGCCGTCCACTGTGCCTCAAGGCCGAGTCCGCGTGCGCGTGGACTCGGCCTCGAGACCGTTCAGGGTTGCGGGCTGTAGGGCGCCTGGAAGACCTTGGCCGTGGCGTTCCCGCCCTGGACGGCGACGGCGGCGGGCACACCGGCGACGACCGTGAGGCCGGCGCAGATGGCGAGCGCGGCCATGATCTTGTGCAGGGAGTGCACAACCATCGTCGAACTCCGTTCGATCGTAGCGGCTTCGTCGGCAGGGGGGAGCCGGACCAGATCCGCGGGTGACGCCCGCAGGCGTCCAAGCGGAGCATGGCACACCGGGGTCATGGCGGTCATCACCCACTTCCGACTCCGTCCACTGGGCAATACCCCCGGACCGGCCGCGCCGATCGTCGGGGACGTCACACCACTACTGTCAACGAGCCGGGATCCCGGAGGTCACTCAGTCCAGCGCGGTCCGTGCGCGGGCGTCCTCGTCCAGGTCCACCCACCAGACCGCAGCACCCGCCCGGTCGCGCACGTCGATCGTCCGGTAGATGCGCTGGAGGTGGTTCTGCACGGTCTTCGGCGACAGCCCGAGCTCCGCCGCGATGGCCGTGGTGCTCTCACCGGACGCGACCCGCCGCAGCACCTCGATGCCGCGCTTGGTCAGCCCGGCCCGCAACCCCCGCGCGATCCGCCGGTTGTCCTGCTCGGCGGTGCCGGAGCTGCGCAGGAGGTCGGGTCGCGCAGACCGGGCCGACCCCGGTTGCCCGTGCGGCCCGAACGCGCGGTCGGCCAACTGGTCCACCAGCCGCGCGGACAGGTCGTGCTCGCGCATCCGCAGCAGGTCCCGGCCTTCCTGCAACTCCCACAACCGGTACTGCTCCAGTTGGGACCGGGCGTGGTGCAGCGCCTTGTCCAACCGGCCCGCGCGCTCGTGCGCCACGCTCAGCGCGCCGTGCGCCCGGACCGCGACTTCCCGCGCCAGCACGCCCATCGCCAGCTCGGCGGCACGCGTGAGCAGCAGCACCTGGTCGTCGTAGCGCCCGCGCGCGCCGTTGATCCGGGCCCGCGCCATCAGCAGCTCGGCCCGCAGCACGGGCCGCTCCTGCCCGGTCAGCAGCCGGTCGGCCCGCTGGCACGAGCGCAGCGCCCGCTCGACGTCCCCGACGTCCAGCCGCACGTGCGTCAGCAGCAGGTTCAGCCTGGCCATCCGCAGCGGCTGGTCGAGGTGCTTCCACCGGTCCCGCACCTGCGCGCACAGCGCCTCCGCCCGGCGCAGCTTGCGGGTGCACGGCTCGCCGTCCGGGCTGCACCGGCTCGCCGCCGTGCGCACCATGCAGTGCTCGTGGTACTGCGTGCGCAGCACGGTGGCCTGCTCGAACAGGATCGAGCCGATCAGCTCGACGTCCTTGGTCAGCTCGGCCAGGCCCAGGGCGCGGGCCAACGAGTGCAGCGACCGCTCGCGCGAGTCCAGCCGCAGCTCCACCACGGCCTGCGAGTAGTCGCACCACGCCTGCAGGCCGACGTGCCGGTTGGCCGTCGCGATCCGCCGCACGCGGTCGATCGTGTCCAGCGCGCCGGGCAGCAGGCCGCGCTTGCCGAGCGCCACCGACTGCGCCAGCACGCTGTGCGCCACGCCCTCGGCGTCGTCCAACCAGGAGAACGCGGCCACCGCCTTCTCGGCGGACTCCAACGCGTCGCCGGGGCGGCCCTCGTCCAGCGCCATCCGCGCCTCGCGCAGGTTGGACACCGCGGCTTCGCGCGGGTCGGCCGCGCGCTGGACGGGAATGGTCATGGTCTGCCTCGCCCCCGCACCGAGCGTACTCACCGCAGCTCCCGCTTGAGCACCTTCCCCGTCTCGTTGCGCGGCAGGGCGTCGAGGAAGACCACCTCGCGCGGCACGGAGAACCTGGCCAGGTTGCCGCGCACGTGCTCGCGCACCGCGTCCTCGTCCAGCGCGCCCGGTTCCTCGCGGACGACGTACGCGGCGAGGCGTTGCCCGAACTTCTCGTCCGGCACGCCGACCACGGCCACCTCGCGCACCCCGGCCAGTCCGGCGAGCAGGTCCTCGACCTCGCGCGGGTACACGTTCTCGCCGCCGGAGACGATCATCTCGTCGTCCCGGCCGGCGACGAACAGCAGCCCGGCCTCGTTGCGGTAGCCGACGTCGCCGGTGGACATCAGCCCGTCGCGGACCTCTTTGCCGCCACCGTTGGTGTAGCCGTCGAACAGCATCTCGTTGGCCACGAAGATGCGCCCGGTCGCGCCGGCGGGCACCGGTTCGCCGTCCTCGTCCAGGATTTGCAGCCGGGTGCCGTGCGGCGGCACGCCCGCGGTGTCCGGGTGGCGGGCCAGCTCGTCGGGCCGGGCGATGCTCACCCACGACACCTCGGTGGAGCCGTAGAGGTTGTAGAGCACCGGACCGAAGTCGTCGAGGCACCGCCGGGCCACGGGTGGCGGCAGCGCCGAGCCGCTGGACGCGATCACCCGCAGCCGGGGCAGGTGCGGCCGTCCGGTCAGTTCGAGGATCCGTTGCAGCATCACGGGCACGACGAACAGCGCGTCGCTGCCGTGCGCGCGGGCGTCGGCGAGGGCGAGCGCCGGGTCGAACCTGCGGCGCAGCACGAAGGTCGCGCCGAGCACCAGACCGATCTGGAACGCGGCCAGCCCCCACGTGTGGAACAGCGGCGCGGGCACGGAGAACCGGTCGCCCGCCTTGAGCGGGATGCGCGACAGCAACGCGGCGGCGGGCGCGAGGCTCGCCGGTTCGGGTCGCTTGGCGCCCTTGGGCGCTCCGGTGGTGCCGGAGGTGAGCACGATCATCCGGCCGCGCGGCGGGCGCTTGGGCAGCGGCGTGGCGGGGGAGCCGGCGATGAGCTGCTCCAGGGTCTTGCTCTTGGTGGTGCCCTCGACCCACGCCATCACCCGGCGCACCTTGCGCGGCGCGTGGGTCAGCAGGTCGCGGAACTCGGTGTCGGCCACGACCACGGACACGTCCTGCTCGCGCAGCACCACGGCGATCTGCGCCGCGCTCAACCCGGTGTTCAGCAGCACGGTGTGCGCGCCCAGCTTCACGCAGGCGGCCATGCTCTCCACGAAGCCGCGGTGGTTGCGGCACAGCACGGCGACCTTCGAACCCGCCCGCACGCCCAGGTCGTGCAGGCCGTGCGCGAGCCGCGTGGTGCGCTCGTCGACCTCGGCGTAGGTGAGCGTGCCCGCGTCGTCGACGATCGCGGGCCGGTCGGGGTGACGGGCCGCGCCGTGCGCGAACCCGAACGCCACCGTGATGTCCCACCTGAGGTAGGCGTCCACGACGCCGAGCAGCCGGCCGGGGCCCATCGGCCGCACGACACCGGCGCGCACCAGCGTCGCCAACGCGCGCAGCGCACCCACCACCCGGTTCACCGGGCGGCCCGCAGGACCGGGCGGGCGAGCCCCGCGGCGACCTCGGCCGTCGGTGAACCCCGCTCCGGCGGCGTCGCCGGGAACGCGTCGTAGACCTTCGTCGGCCCGATCACGGGCGTTCGCACCAGCGGCATCCGCACGGAGGTGAACGTGACACCGCGAGCCACCGTCTCGCTAGCCGCCACCCGGCTGAACGCGTCCAGCTCGCTCTTCGGGGCCGGGTGGGGGGAGGACCGCGGCGTGGTGATCCGCAAGCCCGCGCCGGAGACGTGACCGGACCGCCGTTCCCGCGCGCCCCGGTCGGGGTCGAAGGTCGAGGTGGGGGCGTCCAGTACCGGGGTCGGCTCGTGGTGCCGCTCCAGCCGGTCCGCCGAACGAGGCCTGACCAGCGCGAACGCCCGCTCGCAGTCCGGTCGGCGCTGCAGCCCGGCGACCGGGCCCCTGCCGGGGGAACCCGTCGCGCCGGTGACGAAGTAGGTGCTCACGACCCGATACTGACATTACCTACCCGCGAGTAGGAAGGGCGCGGGGTGAAATCGGGACGCCGACGATCAGCTCTCCGGGGTGCCGGACGCGTTCACCACCGCGTCGCGCAGGGCCGCGCGGAGGCGTCCCACCTCCAACGGCGTCAGCACGGCCGCCTCGCCCGGCGGCACGGTCACGACGACGTGCCCCTGGCTGACGAAGACGGTCATGTCGCGGCGACGTGACGCGATGTCGCGGCAGGTGATCTGCCACTCCTTGCCAGTACTCACGGCCCCCAACCTCCAGCTGTCTCGACGCGGTGTGCTCGGACCGACCCGGGCGCTCCCGGGGGAGGGACGCGCGCGGTGTGGTGCCATGACGGGGAACCGTCGGGCGACCGCGCCGAGCTGTCGACAGCGTCGCACGCAGTCATCACCGCAGTCACCTGGATGGGTGAGAAAAGCTTGGACTGCAACGGATCGTGATAATCGGGCCGCGGCAGCGGTCAGGGCGTCACAGGCAGGAGCCGCTGTCGGGGCCGTGGTCGAACGTGATCAGGCGGCGCAGCAGCGTGTGCAGCGCGCGGTTCTCCTCGGGCGTCAGCTCGGCGGTGAACTCCCGTTCCACCTCGACGTGCAGCGCGTCGACCTCGCGCTGGACGGCCCGTCCCCGCTCGGTGATCGCGGCCACGCGGACGCGCCGGTCGTGGGGATCGGGCTTGCGCACCACCAGGCCTGCGCGCTCCAACCGGTCCAGCTCGGCCGTCAGCGTGGTCTTGTCCAGGCCGAGCGCGTGGCCGAGCGCGAGCTGCGTGCGCCGGAACTCCTCGCTGACCAGCGCGGTCAGCACGACCTGGCCGCGCGTGGTGATGCCGTGCCGCCCCGCCGCCTCCTGCGCGACCGCGCCCAGCTTCTGCGCCGCGCGGTGCAGCAGCCAGTTGAGGCCCGTTCGGCTGGTGCAGTCGCCGTCGGCGGGGTGGTCCATGCCGCAATCATACGCGGAGGTAGGATATTCTCAGCTCGGAACATCTTGACTCGGAACGAAAAAGCTCATAAGTTCTCGATCGGGAGGTTCCTTCGGGTGGCGGACCGTCAGGGGGTCGGCCCGTCACCCGAAGGGGTGCGGTTTCCACGGCTGGGACACTCTTCTCATGGTGGAGCCGATCGCCGCGGTCGTGATGCGTGCCGCCGAGTTGACCGCTCGTGGTCTGCCGCACCAGGCGATCGACCTGCTCCGGCCCGCTCTCGCGGTGAACCCCCTGCACGGTGAGGCGTGGTGCCGGCTCGCCGCCGCCCACCTCGACGCGGGGGAGCCGGATCCGGCGCTGAACGCGGCCAAGCGCGCGCTGGTCCTCGACGGCGACGCGGTGTGGGCCCAGCGGTTGACCGCGTTGGCGTTGAGCGAACTCGGCCGCCACCGCGAAGCCGTGGTCGCGGCACGGGAGTGCGCGCGGCGCAAGCCCGGCGACTGGCGCTGCCAGGTCGTGCTGGCCGAGGTGCTGGCGAACACGTCCGACGGGCAGCGGGAAGCCGTGGAGGTCGCGCGCGAGGCCGCGCACCTCGCGCCGACGGAGGCCCGCGCGTTCCAGGTGCTGGGTGACGCCGCGCTGCGCGTGCGCGACTGGGGCACGGCCGAACGCGCCTACCGCACCGCGTTGCGCCTCGACCCGACCGACGACGACGTGCGCGCCAACCTCACCACCGTGCGGCGCAAACGGGGTGGCGCACCGATGCCGCCGCCGTCCCGCGAAGCCCTGCACGCCGCCCACGTCCTGGTCTGGCCGACGTTGTCCCGGCTCGCCGCCCTGCTCGTCGCGGGCGGGTTGATCCTGCTGCTGGCGGGCATGCCGAAGCCGACGCCGCTGCTCGGCTGGTTCTCCGGACTGCTCGTCGTCGCCTGCCTGGCCGTCGTGGGGCTGCCGCTGCTGCGGGCCGGGGGCGCGGTCCGGCGGGCCGTGGTGCGGCTGCCCCTGCACCGGCCGAAGGTCGCTGTGACGGTGGCGATGTTCGGGCTGTCCGCGCTGGTCCTCCTCGGCTGGACGGTCGCGCTCCTCCTCGGCGCGACCACGATGCAGCCGCTCGTGGTCGCCTGGCTGTGTGCCCTGGTGGGCGGAGCGGTCGTCGTGCTCGGCGGCGGTCGCTAACCTGGACGCCGGGGAGGAGGGCCGATGACCCGACGCGCGTTGCTCGCGATCCTGGCGATGATCGCGGGTGTCGTGGTGCTCGGACCAGGCCCGACCACACCCGTCGACGCCGTCGCGGTCGCGGTCTCCTCGACCGCGGACGTCGCCCACCTGCCCGGCACGGCCGCCCGCGGCGCCAACGCCGCCCACCCGGTGCAGGTCCACGCCGGTCAACCGCTGGACGGCGTCCAGCCACCCGTCCACGCCACGCCCGCGCCGCCGGTGCGGGCGGACGTCGTCGACCCGACCCACCGCACGCCCGAGCGCGACGGCCGCACGCCGCTGGGTGAACGCGCACCGCCCCCGACCTCCGGTAGCTGAACCCACCCCGTTCACCTCACCCGGAGGTTCCTCCGCCATGCCGCGCCCCAGCGCGCGGCGAGCGCTACTCGTCCGCGGGCTGATTGCCCTCGGCGTGCTCGCCGCGTCCACGTTCACCCTGCTCACCGTCTCGCCGCGCCTCGGTCTCGACCTGCGCGGCGGCACCCGGATCGTTCTGGAAACCCCGTCCGAAGCGACCTCCGACGCCACCGACCGGGCCATGGAGGTGCTGCGCCACCGGGTCGACGAGCTCGGCGTGGCCGAGCCCGTGCTGGCCCGCTCCGGCGACCACCGCATCGTCGTGGAGCTGCCCGGCGTGCAGGACCCGACCGAGGCCATCGACGTGCTCGGCCGCACCGCCCAGCTGTGGGTGCAGCCGGTGACCGGCCCCGGCGACGTGCCCACCCCCGAGGGTGACGCGGTCGGCCTCGGCCCGGCCGTGATGACCGGCGAGGGCATCGAGGACGCCCGCGCCACCCCGAACCCCCAGGGCGTCGGCCACCTGGTCACCGTCGACTTCCAGGGCGACGCCCCGCAGGCGTGGCAGCGGGTGACCGCCGAGGCCGCGTGCTCACCACCGGGTGACTACCGGCGGCGGGTGGCGTTCGTGCTGGACGGCGAGGTCGTGTCCGCGCCGCAGGTTGATCCGTCGGTCGTGTGCGGCACCGGCATGATCGGCGGCAGCACGCAGATCACCGGTCGGTTCGCCCAGGCCGAGGCCGAGGAGCTGGCGCTGGTGATCCGCTCCGGCGCGCTGCCCGTGCCGGTCGAGGTGGTCGAGCAGCGGACCGTCGGACCGACGCTCGGCGCGGAGGCGATCGAGGCCAGCGCCCGCGCGGCGGTCGTCGGCGTGGCCCTGACCGGGCTGTTCCTGCTCTTCACCTACCGGCTGGCCGGGTTCGTGGCCGTGCTGGCGCTCGGCGGTTACGCGGCCCTCGCGTACGCCGCGCTGCTCGCGGTCGGCGCCACCGTGACACTGCCCGGGTTGGCGGGGTTCGTGCTGGCCATCGGCATGGCAGTGGACGCCAACGTGCTGGTGTTCGAGCGTTCGCGCGAGGAGTTCGCGCGGCGCAAGCGCATGCCGCGTTCGGTGGACGAGGGGTTCCGCGGTGCGCTGAGCGCGGTCGCGGACTCCAACGTCACCACGTTGCTGGCCGCCGGGCTGCTGTTCTGGCTGGCCAGCGGTCCGGTGAAGGGCTTCGGCGTCACGTTGTCGATCGGTGTGCTGGCGTCGTTGTTCAGCGCGCTGGTGCTCAGCCGGGTGTTGTTGCAGCTCGCCATGCCGTTGCTGGAGCGGCGGCCGCGGTGGAGCGGGCTGCACTCGTTGGGCCGGGTCCGCACGTGGCTGGCCGGGCGCGGGATCGCGTTGTTCCGCCGACCCCGGCGCTGGCTGCTCGCCGCCGGGCTCGTGCTGCTGGTGGCGGTCGGCGGCCTGGTCGTGCGCGGGCTGGAGCTGGGCGTGGAGTTCACCGGCGGGCGGATGATCGAGTTCACCGCGTCCTCGGCGGACACCGGCAGGGTGCGGGCGGAGCTGGCGTCCGCCGGGTTCGGCGACGCGGTCGTCACGACCTCGGGCACCGACGGCCTGTCCGTGCGCACCGGCCCGATCGACTCGGCCGCCGCCGTGCGGCTGGGCGAGGCCGTCGACCGGGCGACCGGCGGCGCGGAGCAGGTGGCCAACGAGCTGATCGGCCCCAGCCTGGGCTCCGAGCTGCGGCGCAACGCCCTGATCGCGCTGGCGATCGCGGTGGCCGCGCAGCTGGTGTACCTGGCGGTGCGGTTCGACTGGCGGCTCGGCGTGGCCACCGTGGTCGCGCTGCTCACCGACGTGGTCGTGCTGGTCGGCGCGTTCGCGTGGCTGGGCAAGACGGCCGACGCCGTGTTCCTGGCCGCGCTGCTGACCGTCATCGGCTACTCGGTGAACGACTCGGTGGTGGTGTTCGACCGGGTGCGCGAGCTGCGGCGCACGCGTGAGCCGTTCCCCGATGTGATGAGTTCCGCGGTGCTGCAAACCCTGCCGCGGACGGTGAACACGGGCATCGGCGTGCTGTTCGTGCTGGCCGCGCTGCTCGTGCTCGGTGACGGGTCGCTGGCCGACTTCTCCACCGCGCTGCTGATCGGCCTGGTCGCCGGTACGGTCTCGACCGTGGTGACCGCGGCACCGGTGGCGGTCGTGCTGGAGGACCGATGAACACAGGCCACGCGCTGCTCGCGGTCGGCGGGGCGTTCCTCGCGTCCGGTGTCATCGCCCGGGCGGGAGTCCGCATAGGACTGCCCACCATCCCGCTGTTCATGGTGGCGGGCATCCTGTTCGGGCCGAACACGCCCGGCCTGTCGCTTGTGGACGACCCGGCGGACATGGCCGTCCTGTCCGGGCTCGGCCTGGTGTTCCTGCTGTTCTACCTCGGCCTCGAGTTCTCGGTGGACGACCTGGTGTCCGGCGGGCGCAAGCTGGCGCTCGCGGGCGCCGGCTACCTGGTGCTCAACATCGGCGGCGGGCTCGCGTTCGGGTTCGCGCTCGGCTGGGGCACCCGCGAGGCGCTGGTGATCGCCGGCGCGATCGGCATCTCGTCCTCGGCCATCGTGACGAAGCTGCTGGTCGAGTCGCGGCGGCTGCGCAACCCCGAGTCGCGGCTCGTGATGGGCATCATCGTCATCGAGGACGTGTTCCTCGCGCTGTACCTGGCGGTCCTGCAACCCGTGCTCAGCGGCACGTCCGGCGTGCGCGCCCTGTTGGACTTCGGCAAGGCGTTCGCGTTCCTGCTGGTGCTGGCCGCCATCGCCCGGTGGGGCGGCCGGGTCGTGACCAGGCTGTTCCACTCGGCCGACGACGAGCTGCTGGTCGTGTGCTTCGTCGGGGTGGCGGTGACCGGTGCGGCGGTCGCGCACGAGCTGGGCGTGTCCGACGCGATCGGCGCGTTCATGATCGGCGCGGTGCTGGGCGGCTCCGGCGTCGCGCCCCGCGTGCACAAGCTGGTCCTGCCGCTGCGGGACGCGTTCGGGGCGTTGTTCTTCTTCATCTTCGGGCTGAGCATCGACCCCGCCGCGGTGGGCACCGTCCTGCTGCCGGTCCTGGTGGCGGTCGCCGTCACGATCGTGCTGAACCTGGGCGCGGGCCTCTACGCGGCCAAGCTGCACTCGTTCGACCGGCAGCAGGCGGTCGACATCGGCCTGACCGTCCTGACCCGGGGCGAGTTCTCGCTGGTCCTGGCGTCGATGGCGGTGGCCGCCGACCTGGACGAACGCGTCGCGCCCTTCGTGGCCGAGTACGTGCTGCTGCTGGCCGTCATCGGACCGTTGGCCGTGCTGCGCTCGGACCGGCTCACCTGGCTGCTGCCGAAACGCGCGTTCGTGTAGCAAGGTGTGAGCCATGACCGGATTCGCCGCGTACCAGAACGAGATCTTCTGAGTGTGGTTCTGGCCGACCAGTCCTCTTCGGACTTGGTGCGCCTCTGACCAGCACGAACTCTCTCGTTATTTCTCGGCGGTTCTCGTGACCGCCCGACGTTGTACGGCCTGGTGACGGCCTGGAAATTGATCACCACACGGGCGCTGCCCTTGATGCGGACGACGCGTCAGGGACAGCGCCCGTCGTGCATTCGGGGCCTGGTGCTCATCGCCGGTGGCCTTCTCGATGGCAAGACGGCGCAGCCGTCGCGGCAGCCGATCGCCGTGCCCAGCCCGACCAAGCCGCGTGACCGCGCGATCGTCCCGACCGATGTTGCTCCCAAGCTGCTTGTGGTCGTGGCCTCGATGCTGGCGCGCCGCTCCCCAACCACGTGCACCGACTCCGCGCACGGCCGACGGGCGGAGCGAAGCGGGAGCCCGGCGTGCCGGGATGCGGGGAGTCGGTGCCAACGTGCGCCGGACCTGCCGCGCGCTGCCGCTGGCGGCGCGCCTTGATCCCATAGAGCCAAATTCGGCACCTGACAGGGTAACTTCTGGTCATGCCTCCGCAGAGCGTGCTGGTTACCTTGCTGGTAGCAGGGATACCGGCCATTGCCGCTATCGCAGCCGCGATCGTCGCGGGCGTTTTCGCGTCGAGAACACGTCGGGCAGAGGGAGAAGCTCAAAGGGCTCGCGATCTCGAGAGTCGAATCTCGGATAGGAAGTACGCAATTTATGAGCCGATGATCAATCTCCTTAGCGATCTTCTTGGTGGGAGGAATGTTCCTGCGGAGACGTCTGCCGAAATCATTCAAAAAATGAAGGATTTTTCGACGTGGATCAGTATCTACGGGTCTGACGAATCTGTCCGGGCTTTTCATAACTGGATGCAAGCAATCTTTGCTTCGCCTCCGGTCGAGATTCAGCTCAGGTTGTACGGCGACTTTCTGGTGGCTGCCCGTAGGGATATTGGGTACGCGGACACCGAAGTTGGTCGACAACATCTTCTAGGTATGAGGATTAACGACATCTATAAATACCCGAATGTTATCGATCCATCTTTTAAAGAAGTTTGCGAGCGGGTCGGATGGCAGGCTCCTTGGCTCTCTGAAGATGTTGTTCCCCACCCCTTGGATCGGGTTGACCGAGTCTAGGATGAGTTCTACTCGCGTACGGATGACTGAATCAGGGCAAGTAGGTCATCTGCTATCCCGGGTGTGACTGCGACGGTATGTGCTGAATTGAGGCCGTGGTCGCTTCCGTCGCTGTCGAGTACTAGCGCTCCGGCTTCACGAGAGATCAGGACGCCTGCGGCAATGTCGTGAGCCTTGTTGGACAAGATTACTGTCCCGTCTATGCGACCGTCGGCAAGCCATGTCAGGTCGTGAGCGGCAGATCCAAACATTCTAATGCGCTCTACGTTGGTGGCAAGCTGTGCGGTCAACTTCATGCGTTGCCGGTTCTTACTGGTTGATCCTTCGCCAGTTGCGTAGTCACCGATGGCGATCATGGCTTTCGAGAGTTCGACCGTATCGCTGGTTCTAATGGCTCGTCCATTGACTTCCGTGCCATGTCCACGGGCGGCAACGTAGAGAAGGTCGGAGTACGGCAGTGCGATGGCGGCAACTATGGCCTGTCCCTCTTCGATGAGAGCCAGGGAGACGCCACAGAGTGGTACCCCGTGGACGAAGTTTGATGTGCCGTCGATTGGATCGAGTACCCAGCCGTGCGCGTTACCGTCGAATTGCTGGCCTCCGTCTTCCTCCTCGCCAGTGAAGTCGATTTCAGGTGTGGCGTCGGCCAGGTAGCTTCGTATTTTACTTTGGATTCGCACGTCTACGTCTGTGTAGGTGTCACGATCGGACTTCTCGATAACAGTTCGTGGACGCGTTGTCTTGATCAGGCTATTGCCGATCGCCACGGCCTTCTGTGCGATCGCGGCCAGCTGATCGAGCGGTCGCATCACGTGGTCTCCTTTGCGCGGTCCCACATGGACTCGAACACCTGCGAGAAGGTGCTGAACAGGCCGGGTGTCGCGTCGTCCTTCTCGATGACGAGGGTAGGGGATTCGACGCCTCGGGCGTCGGGCAAGTAGGGCTGGACCACGCACTTGGTCTGGTCGGTGATAAGGATGTTGTAGCGGAGTGGTTCGTCGTAGACGCGGATGTGAAGCTGGCCGCGTGCGTCGGGTGAGACCTTGGCTCCGACGCGGCGTAGGGCTTCGATGTTGAGGCGGGTGAGCATGGAGAGATGGCCTTCCGGTAGGCCTTCCTCCTGTTCGCGGGCGGTGATGTTGTGGCCGTTCGGGTCGAGGAAGAGCGCCTTGATGACGGTGCCGGTCTCGATCGAGTCCAAGAGGGCCTTGTCGGAGTACTGCTGGCACAGGACGTTGAGGGACAGGCCCGCGATGTCGATGGTCTTCGCGCCTTCGAAGAGGTCGCGTGGGGTGACGTTGTGCAGGAACTCGGTGCGGCTGGGGTAGACGGCGGTGACGTCGACCAGGCGGGCCTGTTGGGGCATCTGGACCGGGCGCGGTACGGGGTGGGTGGAGGCCTCGGGGCGTTGGGGTGGCGTGATGAGGCTGTCGGTGTCGCCCTCGTGTGGGGACAGGAGCTGTTCGGCGCTCCAGCCGGGGAACATCTTTTCGAGGATGCGGCAGTGGTCGGCGTAGGGCAGGCCGAGTAGGTCGCCGGAGAGCCAGCGGTAGAACTGGGCCTTGCTGGGGTAGCGGCCGATGAGGTCGGTGTCGAGTTGCTTGGCGACGCGGTCGTACTCCTTGCAGAAGGTGCGGTAGCCCTGCATGTGGCGTTGTCGGAGCAGGACTCTCAAGAGTGTGGACTCTGTGGCCATGTGGTCTCCCCCCACGTGGTTCCTTCGGCCGAGGCTAGCACCGGGACGAGACCAAGACGAGACAACTTGAGATCGACACGCGGCAGGTACGCGGCAGGTGAGACCGCTGCGGACCGGGGACGGGACCATTGGCCAACGAATCTGAATGGGCAGGCCGCGATACAGCGGCACCAGTCAGAGGAGTGAAGCTGATGGCGATCAGCAAGGGGTACCGGTTCCCTGTCTCGTTCGATGACGCGTTCCCTCAGGGCCTGGTGATGGTCGGGGAGGTCATGCCGGACACGGAGTACCAGACCCGCGACGAGAGGGCGGCCGGTCGGCCGGTGCGTCAGCGGGTGGACGAGGCGACCGGCAAGCGGCAGTGGAAGGTCACGGTCACCGACCCGCACGAGCCCAACGCCAAGCGCAAGAGCTTCGAGATCACGCTCTTGGCCGATGTTCAGCCGGTGCCAACCACCGGTGAGGTGTTGCCGGGGATGCGGCCGGTCGAGTTGGAAGGGCTGACGGCTGAGCCGCGCATCGCGGGCAACGGGGAGTTCAAGTACCAGTCGTTCCTGTTCCGGGCGACCGGGTTCCGGGCGGTGGGTCGGTCGGCTGGTTCGGCTCCGGCCGGTGGCAAGCCGAACAGCGGCGACGCCAAGGCCGCGTGAGCCGTGTCCGATCTTCAGCAACTGACCGTGCAGTGGCAGGCGGCGTACCGGGCCTACACGGAAGCGCACGAGGCGAACCGGTACGTCGCGGCCGATGACCCGGCGGCAGCGGCTCGGATCGCGCCGACCTACCGGCGGGTGGCGTGGTTGTGGCGGCAGCTCGCGGCGTTGGAGAGCACGCCCTGGTGGGCGAAGGCGGCGGCGCTGCACGCGGCCGAGACGTTCGACCACCAGGCCGACGTCAACGAACGCGTTGCGGGCGGCGACCGGCAGGCCGGTGGTCATCGCGTGCACGCGCCGGTCGAGGGGGTGGGCGGTCGTGGCGAAGACCAAGTCTGACCGGTGGGGGGCGGCGTACGCGGTGACGTTGCTCAAGGACGCCCACGAGGCGTTGACGCACCTGATGCCCGCGCCGGATGCGTCGCCTGAGGTGTGGCGGGAGTTCTACCTGCGGTCGGCCGAGGTGTACGCGCGGGTCGCAGAAGTTGATCGAGGTCACCACCACGAGGCGCTGTATTGGGCCAAGCGCGAGGGTGCCAAGGCTGAGGGGATCGAGTCGGATGAGCGTTGATCAGGCTGTGGAGCGGGGCCGTCGTCGGTCGAACGGGGTCGGTGGTCTGGCCCGTGTGGTGGGTGACGGCCTGCCGTTGGAGCAGTTGTCCGATGCCGGGTACACGCCGTTCATGTTCGAGGCGGTGATGCGTCAGCTCGTCGGCTACCCCCACGAGGAGTGGTCGTTGCGGTCCTTGGCACGGTCCGCGGAACTGTCGTACTCGGTGGTGCGCCACATCTGCAACGACCTGGTGGAACTGGGTCACGTGACCGTCGACCAGGAGCCGTTGCAGGGAGCGCTGTCCGTACACCGGCATCGGCTGTCGCCCGAAGGGCTCGCCTACTGGGGTGGGCCGGTCGTGGCGCACGACTGGTTGCGCGACGCGGACATGTGGCGTCATCCCCGTCTCGCCCCGGTGATGGGTTCGCGCCTGCCGCACGAGGACCGGGCGCGTGGTGCGCTGGTGGGCTACTCGTTCCCGGTGCTGTACCGGGTGGCCGATGCGCTGGTGCTCGTCCCGTCGCGGGCGTGGACGGTCGAGGACCTGGTGACGGCGGCGGGCGCGTCCGAGGGGATGGTGCGTCTGGCCTGTCGGGATCTGGTCGCGGCCGGTCATGCCACGGGTCACGAGTGGCGGGAGGACGGCGGGGAGGGCCGTGAGGAGACGCGATTCAAGATCACACTCGGCGGTCTCGCGGCCTGGTTGCGCTGGATGCCCGACCCGTTGGACTACTAGCTAGCCGGTGATGCGGGCGGGCATCGGATGCGGCGGTGTCCGCCTGCACTGGCGAGTGACAACTGAAGACGATCACTGACCTGTCGGTCGTGGTCGTCGGTGAACGGACCTCAAGTCTTGGCGGGCCTGGAGCAGTTCACCGACGACGCATCGACCGGTCATTCTCGCGCGCTTTTGTTGACACACAAGGGGTTCCGGTCATGTCAAGGCTATCGGTACGTGGGGGCGGTGCGTCAAGTCGGCGTGTTGCCCCGTCTGTGTGGAAGTTGTCGAACGGTCGCCCCTGCGGGGCGTGCAAGCGGTTCGGGGTCTACGCGCCCAACCAGCTCGTGTGCTGTTCGTGCCTGGGGTGGCTGCCGCTGGTCTTTGCCCCGGTGGGGCGGGCGTGATGGGCGGCAAGTGGGTGGACCCGGCTCCGTTCGAGGGTGTGCGGCCTCGGGTGCCGTGGTGGGCGCTGGTGCCCGGTAAGGCGAAGTGGCTGGCCCTGCTGGTGGTCGCAGTGTGGCTGGGCCTGGTCGGCGTCGTGCGCCTGGTGCTCGTTGTCGTCCGGTATCCGGTGGTCACGTTGGTGCCGGTGTCGGCGGCCTGGTGCTGGTGGCGGTTCGGGCTCTCGCCGCTGGTGCTGGCGTTGTTGTCGCTGGTCGCTGCCCTGACCATCTGGGCCGGATTGGATCGCGGGTCGTTCTTGAGGCACGGCTGGTACCGGCTGCTGACCGAGTGGCGACGCGCCACCGTGTACGTGCCCCGGTGGCGGTCGGTGATGCGCCTTGCCGACCTGGCCAAGCGGGACCGGGGGCGTGAGTTCCGGCCGAAACTGCGGCGGGTCCGGTCGGACGGCTGGCGGGACCGGGTCCGGGTGCGGATGGTGCCTGCCCAGTCGCCGGAGGCGTGGGAGCTGCGCCGGGATGGCTTGGCGCACTCGTTCGGCGCTCACTCGTGCCGGGTCCGGGTGCTGCGGCCTCGGGCGATCGAGCTGGACTTCGTCCACCGTGACCCGCTGCTGCGCCCCCTGACCGTGCCCGCGCTGGCGGATGCCGAGGTGGATCTCAAGCGGGTGGTGGTGGGCAGGACGGAGACGGGCAAGCCGTGGCGACTGCGGTTGCTCGGGTCTCAGGTGCTCGTGGTCGGCGTGCCTGGTGCGGGCAAGGGCTCGGTGCTCTGGTCGCTGGTCTGGCAGCTCGCTCCGGCCATCCGGACGGGGTTGGTGCAGCTCGTGGGGATCGACCCGAAGGGCGGGATGGAACTCGGTCAATGTCCCGACGCCTTCGATCGGGTCGTGTACGACAACGGACCGGAAGCCGTTGCGCTGCTTGAGGAAATCGCCGCAGAGGTCAAGGAGCGGGCGACGCGGTACCGGGGTGTACGGCGGTTGTGGGCGCGGTCGACGGGAGAGCCGTTCACGGTCCTGGTGGTGGACGAGCTGGCGGACCTGATCGCCTACCAGCCGGACAAGCAGCTCCGCGAACGAGCCGTGCGGGCTATCCAGACGATCACCTCACAGGGCCGCGCACCCGGCTACGCCGTCGTGGGCCTCGTGCAGGACCCGCGTAAGGAGGTCGTCGGGTTCCGGCACTTGTTCAGCACCCGCGTGGCGCTGCGCCTGGATGAGCCGCAACAGGTGGACATGGTCCTCGGTGATGGCGTCCGGCAGCGCGGCGCGGCGGCCCATGAGATCAGCGAGAACACGCCCGGCGTCGCGTGGGTCAAGCACGACGGGCAGCGGGAACCGGAACGGGCTCGGGCCTTCCACGTCACCGACGCCGACCTTGTCGAGCTTGGCGTCTACCTGGCTAACGCGACTGTGCACGACTTCCCCAATCAACCGGGCGGCACCGAAGGGAGGACGGCGGCATGAGCGGCGAGACTCGCGCGGAGCGAATGCGTCAGCCCATCGCCCTGGACGTGGCCAAGGCTGCCGCCGAGAAGTACGGCGTCTGCGTCCGGCCCTTCACGATGGAAGTGGAGGACCGGGCCACCTTCGAAGTCCGCTACGTGGCAGTGCCCTGCGGGTCGACGGTCGAGAGCGTGTGTGCGCCGTGCGCCAAGAAGGCCAAGGCGTTGCGGATGGCCCAGTGCCGCGAGGGCTGGCACATGGCCGAGGAACCCGACTTCACCCCTGACCGGCCGACTGAAGACCAGAAGGAGCTGCTGACGTTCCGGGCCGATCTGGTCAAGGCGTACCGGGAGGCGGTCGAGGTTGCGGCGGCGGGTGACGCTGACGAGCTGCGGGAGGAGATCCACAGCGTCGATGCGGAACTTCGGCAACTCGGCGTCCGGGGTCGCTTCCCCTCGCCCGACGCACCGGGCAGGCGGCCGGTGAAGCGGTCGACCAAGCGTCGGCAGGACGCGCCGAACCTGCCTCGGCGGCGCGTGGAGAAGCGCACGGTGGGCCGGGAGTACGCGGGAGGATTCCGGCCCTCGATGTTCGTCACGCTCACCCTCGACACCTACGGGCGGGTGTGGGACGACGGGACTCCGGTCGATCCGGACACCTACGACTACCGGCGGGCGGCTCGGGACGCGGTGCACTTTGCCTCCCTGGTCGACCGGTGGTGGCAGAACCTGCGGCGGGTCGTCGGCTGGGACGTGCAGTACTTCGCCACGGTCGAGCCACAGAAGCGAGCGGCGCCACACCTGCACGCGGCAATCCGCGGTTCGATCCCGCACGGGACCATCCGGCTCGTCACGGCGGCCACCTACCACCAGGTGTGGTGGCCCAACCACGACGAACGGGTCTACAGCGGTGACCACCTGCCGGTCTGGGACGCACGGGCCGAAGCGTTCGTTGACCCCGACACGCGTGAGCCGCTGACGGCCTGGGCGGATGCGGTCGAGGCCATTGACGAACCGGCGCACGTGGTGACCTTCGGGCGTCAGGTGCACTCCAAGGGCATCCTCGGCGGCTCGGAAGAGGCCGGACGCCACATCGGCTACCTGACCAAGTACCTCACCAAGTCCATCGGTGAAGTGGTCGAGCAGACCACCGACCGGCAGCGCAGGCACGCCGACCGACTGGCGGACGAGCTGGCCGTGACGCCCTGCTCCGACCGCTGCCCGGTCTGGTTGCTCTACGGCGTACAACCGCGTGGCGTCGGCTCTCGGACCACTCCGGGCCACTGCAAGGGACGTGCGCACCGCCGCACCACGCTCGGCCTGCCGGGTCGGCGGGTGCTGGTGTCGCGGAAGTGGTCGGGCAAGACGCTGGCCGACCATCGCGCTGACCGGAAGCGCTTCGTCATCGAGGCACTGAAAGCGGTGGGCATCGAGAAGCCGGAACCCGACACGTCACAGCTCGTCTGGCACAAGGTCCGGCCAGGCGACCCCAACGTGCCACCACGCGCGCACCAGCTCATGCACGCCATCGCAGAACGAACGCGGTGGAAGGCGGAGTACGACCGGGCAATGCTCGCGGCCGGTGAACCTCCGGATCTTTCCACAACTTCGCTAGCAGCTTGACAACCGTGGGGGGAAGTCATGACTGAAATCGAACCGCTCTGGGGTGTGGACGAGGTATCGGCGTTCCTCGGCGTTCCGGTCAAAACCCTTTACCAGTGGAAGTGGCAGCGCATCGGGCCGCCCGTGAAGAAGGTGGGGAAGTACCTCCGATACGTCCCGGCCAAGGTGCGGGCGTGGGCTGACCAAGCGGACGAGAACGCCGCCTGATCTTCGGTAATTCGATCGACAGGAGAAGACTGTCATGGGGCACATCCAAGACCGCTGGTGGCGGCCGAAGTCGGACGAGTCCGGCAAGCCTGTACTCGACGGCAAGGGTAAGCCGCTACGGGAGAAGACGGAACTCCACGGTGTCGGGATGCGGTACAAGGTCCGTTACGTCGATCCGTCAGGCCAAGAGCGGAGCAAGAGCTTTCCGGACAAGCAGCGCGGTGCGGCTGAGGCGTTCCTGCTCAAGGTCGAGAACGAGAAGCGCACCGGTACGTACCTCGATCCGGAGGCGGGCAGGGTGTCCTTCCGCGTCTACGCGGACGCATGGCTGCAAGACCAAGCGTTCGACGGCAGTACGCGGAACGCTGTAGAGCGCAGGTTGAAGAAGCTGGTTTACCCGTACATCGGTGACAGGGAGATTGGTTCGATTCTTCCGACGCATATCCGTGCTTGGCTGCGTGCCTTGCAGCAGAAGAAGCTTGCCGGTGGAACGCGTGCGGTCACGTTCGTCCACGTCTCGGCGATCTTCAACGCTGCGATCGATGACAAGAAGATCGGCGAGAACCCGTGCAAGGCCAAGAGCGTGAGTCGACCGCAGCCGGACAAACGCAAGATCGTTCCTTGGTCGGCGGGCAAGCTGGCGGCTGTCCGGCTCGCGTTGACGGCCAAGTACAAGATCGTCGTTCCGCTCGCGGCTGGTTGCGGCCTGCGTCAGGGCGAGGTCTTCGGGCTTTCGATGGACGATGTCGACCGCGACGAAAAGGTGCTGCACGTTGTTCGGCAAGTGCGCGTCGTGGACAACGTGCAGGTGTTCGCGCCTCCCAAGGGCGGCAAGGAGAGGGACGTGCCCCTGCCGGACAGCGTCCTGCGGGACCTCGATGCCTACGTCGAGGAGTTCCCGCCGGTCGAGGTGACCTTGCCGTGGAAGGAACCGGATGGAGAACCGGAGACGGTCTCGCTGATCTTGGTCAACAAGGACGGCAACCCGATCCGGCGGGACGGGTTCAACCAGTACGTGTGGACGCCCGCCCTCGATCGGGCGAAGGTCACGCGGGTGCCGCAGCAGGACGGGATGCACGCCCTGCGGCACTTCTACGCCTCGGTGCTCCTGGACGCTGGCGAGTCGATCAGGGCGCTCGCCGAGTGGCTGGGGCACTCCGACCCGGCCTTCACGATGCGGGTCTACACGCACCTCCTGCCCTCCAGCAGTGATCGCACCCGAAAGGCGGTCGATCGTGTGCTTGCGGGGGAGGTGGACGAGCACGAGCATGATCCGCAGACCGACGACGCGGACGGTTCCGCAGACGGCCTGTAGACGGCCTGAGCGGGGGATGGGGTGCAAAGTGGCTGGTCAGTTCGCTGCCTACCAGAACGAGATCTACCTGCAGGGCCTGGCGGGCGCCGTGCCGCCGTTCACCACCGACCCCGAGGGGTTGGAGGCGTCCGCCCGGGAACGGCTCGGGCCCGGGCCGTTCTGGTACGTGGCGGGTGCGGCCGGTGCCGGGGCGACGGCGCGGGCCAACCGGGAGGCGTTCGACGACTGGCGGATCGTGCCGCGGATGCTCACCGACGCCACCGAGCGGCACCTCGGGACGTCGTTGCTGGGCACGGAGATGCCCGCGCCGGTGCTGCTCGCGCCGGTCGGCGTGCAGTCGATCCTGCACCCGGACGGTGAGCTGGCGACCGCCCGTGCCGCGGCGGAGCTCGGGGTGCCGTTCGTGCTGTCCACCGCGTCCTCGCACACGATCGAAGAGGTCGCCGAGGCCGCCGGTGACGCGGCCCGCTGGTTCCAGCTCTACTGGCCGAACGACCCGGACGTGGCCGCCAGCATCCTCGACCGGGCGCGCAAGGCCGGGTACCGGGTCCTCGTCGTCACGCTCGACACGTGGACCCTCGCCTGGCGTCCGCACGACCTCGACCGGTCCTACCTGCCGTTCCTGCGCGGCATCGGCACGGCGATCCCGTTCTCCGACCCGGCGTTCCGGGCGGGGCTCGCCGCGTCACCCGAGGAGGACATGCCGATGGCGATCCTGCGGTGGGTGCAGCTGTTCACCGGCACCGACAAGTCGTGGGACCGGCTGTCGTTCCTGCGCGAGCACTGGGACGGGCCGATCGTGCTCAAGGGCATCCAGCACGTCGACGACGCGCGCAAGGCCGTGGACGCGGGTGTGGACGGCATCGTCGTGTCCAACCACGGCGGGCGGCAGGTGGACGGCGCGGTCGGGTCGCTGGAGGTGCTGCCGGAGATCGCGGACGCCGTCGGTGAGCAGGTCGAGGTGCTGTTCGACTCCGGCATCCGCAGCGGCGCGGACATCCTCAAGGCGCTCGCGCTGGGCGCGAAGGCCGTGCTCGTCGGCCGGCCGTTCGCCTACGGCCTGGCCCACGGCGGTCAGGTCGGTGTCCGGCACGTGCTGCGCAGCCTGCTCGCGGACTTCGACCTGACCCTGGGCCTGTCCGGGCACCGCAGCCCGGCCGAGCTCAACCGCGAGGCGCTGCGTCGGCGCTGAGCTGCCGCACCCGGTTCTGCAGGGTGGTGAAGTCGGCCGGCTGCACGGTGATCCACGGGGTCCCGTCGCCGCCGGTCGTCTTCGCCGACAGGTAGCGGCCGGTGATCGTGTCGAAGTACGTCAACGGCGCCGCGCACCGCTGCTTGCGCCCGAACCGGTCACGCCGCGCGGCGTACAGCTGACCGCCACCGGTGCGCTGCTCGGCCAGCAGCTTGCGCAGCTGCTGCACCTCGGTCACGTACGTCCCGGTGGGCCTGCTGGCCTGCAGGAACGACCCGCCGTCCTCGTCCGGCCGGGGCTGGCGCGGTTTGTCGCTCAACGCGTCCGCGGGCAGCGAGAGCACCCCGCCGCGCCCCGGCTTGGCCTCCGGCAGCGCCGACACCAGGGACTGCACCGCGTCCTCGACCCGCACCGGCTCCAGCACGAAGTGCTTGTCGTCCCGCAGCACCACGCGCAGCGCGTCGTCGCCGGACTGCGCCACCAGGGCGGTGCGCGTCCCGCCGTCGCCCTGGTTGAAGAACGCGTAGTACTCGGTGCTCGCCTCCGCGATCAGGCGCAGCGACCGGCCCAGGTCGGCGTGCACCTGCCGGCCGCGGGCCAGGCCGAGCCGTTCCAGCTCGGCCCAGCCGCGACGGGCGAGGTCCGCCAGTCCCGTGACGTCACCCTCGGCCAGCCGGTCCCCGTCGAAGTCGACCTGGGCCAGCAGCGCGTTGTGCAACGTCGGCAGACCCTCGGCCTGCCAGGCGTTGTAGAGCGCGACGACCGGGACGGCCACCCTGGTGCGCAGCACTTCTCCCCCTGGTTCCGCTATTCACCGATGACCGGCGGTGCCACCATCGTGCCGTCGCCGAAGATGTCCTCGGTCTCCTGCAGGTAGGACGCGGACTTGTGCTCCTTGTCCTCGTCACCCTGGCCGCGCGCACCGCCGCCGCCCATGCCCGCACCCGCGCCACCGGCGCCCGGACCACCGCGACCGGCCGAGCCACCGGGCCCGAACCCGCCCGAGCCACCGGGGCCGAAGCCGCCGCGGCCCTCGCCGTGGCCCATCGCGCCGGACGTGCCG